>CAIOAQ010000308.1 GCA_903856025.1 uncultured beta proteobacterium | reverse complement strand
TCATGCACCCCCATTTGGCGACGGGCATGACATGACGTGTGAAGTGCGATGGTGCAAGGCTCGCCGAGGTCTTCGTGGCTGAAATTAACCACATGTACCAAAAATTCGCTCAATTCATACACCCGCTCAGCCAGCGCCAGTGCTTTGGCATGCAGTACTGGGTCATCTGCAAACAAATGTGGATAGTGCATGCGCATCATGCCGCCGCATGAGCCCGACGGCAATACCACAGGCCATGGATCAACGAACAAATTGAGTTGAGCCAAAGCGACGGCACGTGCTTCATCAGGATAGCCACTGCTGTGGGCAGGCTGACCACAACAGGTTTGTTGTTCTGGATAGTGAACCCGTATGCCCTCCCGCTCGAGAAGTTTGACGGTGTCAAGGCCCGCTTGCGGGGAAAACTGATCAATCAGGCAGGTTGAATACAGGTAGATATCCGTCGGTTTTGATGGATAGCAACGACTGGCCAAACCATAAGGATTCATCTCGCATCTCCTGTGTTTTGTGTGGTCTTCATTGTTCAACATTTCAACACCACCGTCTTGTGAAATTTGCCACTTCAGATTGGCCTGATTTCAAACTCCACCACACCGTGGCTGTGGATTTCAACTGGGAAAAGTGAAGCAACGAAATTGAAATGCGTCGCCAAAAGGGCCTGGGTAAATGACTGCCTCGTGCGATTGAATATTGGCACTGCTGAAAACTCACTCAGGTTGTTGCAATGCAGCAAAAATAGTTTGCACAAGTACTCGATCACCCTATAATGAATTCCATGCTGCACTGCAACATCAACAGGGGTTATCTCAGTTTCGGCGCAGATACCGCTTTTTTAACTAAATGGAGTAATGATTATGCTGACCGTAGAACAAGTCCTCGCCTCTCAAAAAGCCAATGTTGAAACCCTGTTGGGCCTGACATCCAAGGCATTTGAAGGTGTTGAAAAAATCGTCGAGCTGAACCTGAGCGCCTCCAAAGCTGCGTTGAATGAAACCGGTGAAAACGCCAAAGCATTGTTGAGCGTTAAAGATGCGCAAGAACTGATGGCGCTTCAACAAAGCCTCCTGCAGCCGTTGGCGGAAAGAACTGCCGCATACAGCCGTCATCTGTATGAAATTGCAACGGACACCAGCAGTGAATTCACCAAGGCCATGGAAAGCCAAGCAACGGAAGTCCAGCAAAAATTTGTTGGCATCGTAGATTCTGCAGCGAAAAATGCGCCTGCCGGATCAGAAACTGCGGTTGCTGTGATGAAAAGTGCCGTTGCTGCCGCCAACAATGCGTTTGAATCAGTGCAAAAAGCGGTGAAACAAGCGACAGATGTGGCTGAAGCCAATTTCAAGACCGTCACATCTGCGAGCGCCGCCAAGCCAGCTGCCAAAAAACGTTGATTGTTAACGAAACAAGCCAATTCGTCGTCATTCTTTTAATTTCAGGCTGATGACTCTAAAGAATACGGGAAAACCCTGAGATACTTGGTATCTAGTTATTTTTGAAGCCTTTGGCTTTTGCAAGTTGTCTCCTCGGGTCCTTTCGAAACCTTCAGGTTCAGGGATCCCTTAAGGGCTGGTCGCAAGATCAGCCCTTTTTTTTATCGAGCGATGCTGGTATTGATCTCTGTCGCTATGCGCAATTTGCTCATCATGGACAACATGGCTAGACGCCCTGCGGCAATCGCCTGTGAGCGTGAGCTGAAACTGGTACTGGACAATCCACCCAACTCGGGTTGAACCACAACGTCCGCAGTGCGCAACTCAAACGCATTGATCCGTTTACCCATGATCGAAAAAGTTTGCATCAAAATCTGAAAAGTATCAAGCGCAGTGTTCGTTTGTGGTGCACTTGAGATATCCACCGCGATCACCACCTGTGCGCCCATTTGTCTCGCATATTCGACCGGTACAGGAGCGACCAAACCGCCGTCCACGTAGTCACGACCGGCAATTGAAACTGGTTGAAATACAGCCGGAATCGCACTGGATGCGCGTACTGCTGTAGCCACATCACCGCGCTGAAACAGAACACCTTGACCACTTTGTAGGTCTGTTGCAACTACGCCCAGACGCATTGGCAATTCCTGAATTTGCCGACCATCCACCTGGCTTTTTACAAACCGCGCCAAGGCTTCGCCTTTGAGCACGCCAGGTTTAAAGAACGGCAAGCGCCAGTCAGAAAAAGAAGCTTCGTCCATGGCCTCGGCGATGCTCTGCATTTCTCTACCGGTTTTCCCACTTGCGTACAGTGCAGCTACGACACTACCCGCCGAAGTACCAACAACCAGGTCAGGTCGAATACCTGCTTCCTCTAAAACCTGAATCACACCAATGTGAGCAAAGCCGCGGGCCGCACCCCCGCCAAGCACCAATCCCACACGTGGCAGCTTGCGAACAGCGGGAACGGCAGCTGGCAATAAGTCAGACGGCTTATTGGTTTCCGGCAAACTTGCACACCCAGAGAAAAGAACCAACGAAACAACCGCAAGGCAAAGCGTGACAATTCGCATTCGATATATCAATTAAGGATAAGCTCCATATCGAGAAGTACACGCACCGGCCTTTAGTCAGTGCGACTCAATCCGAGTTATGGCGTATCGGTCTTTACGAAGCCGTTGCTTCCTGAGCCTCTGGTTTTGCTTTGCCCTCTTTTTTTGGCAAGGGTTGAATGTCCAGCAAAACTTCGGTTTTGCTCTCATCCCGGTCGTCAAGATCCACGGTCAAACGACCGCCATCGGTCAAACGACCAAACAGCAACTCGTCGGCCAAGGCACGTCTAATCGTGTCCTGAATCAGGCGTTGCATCGGACGAGCGCCCATCAATGGATCGAATCCCTTCTTGGCCAGGTGTTTGCGCAACTTGTCGGTAAAGGTGACATCCACCTTTTTGTCGGCAAGCTGTGCTTCCAACTGCAACAGGAACTTGTCTACCACTCGCAAAATCACGCTTTCATCGAGCGCTTTGAAGCTCACGATCGCGTCCAAGCGATTGCGAAACTCTGGCGTAAACAGGCGTTTGATATCGGCCATCTCATCACCGACCTCCCGCTTGTTGGTGAATCCCATGGTGGACTTATTCATGGTCTCGGCCCCGGCATTGGTGGTCATGACGATGATCACGTTGCGGAAGTCGGCCTTGCGCCCGTTGTTGTCTGTGAGCGTACCGTGGTCCATGACCTGCAGCAGCACATTGAAGATCGCCGGGTGCGCTTTTTCAATTTCATCCAGAAGCAACACACAGTGTGGTTTCTTGGTGATGGCTTCGGTAAGCAAGCCACCTTGGTCAAAGCCCACATAACCCGGAGGCGCGCCGATCAGACGGCTCACCGCGTGCTGTTCCATGTACTCGCTCATATCAAAGCGAATCAACTCGATGCCCATGATGTAGGCCAACTGTTTGGCAGCCTCTGTTTTCCCAACGCCGGTCGGGCCGCTGAACAGGAAAGCGCCAATGGGTTTGTCACCTTTACCCAGACCAGATCGAGCCATTTTGACGCTCGATGCGAGCTTTTCAAGCGCAGGATCTTGACCAAAAACCACGTTGCGCAAGTCACGTTCCAGGGTTTTAAGTTTGCCCCTGTCGTCATGCGACACATTGGCAGGAGGAATGCGAGCAATCTTGGCCACAATCTCTTCCACCTCGGCTTTGCTGATGATTTTTTTGCGCTTGCTCGGCACCAAGATACGCTGCGCTGCGCCGGCTTCGTCTATCACGTCAATGGCTTTGTCTGGCAGATGCCGATCATTGATGTATTTGGCACTCAACTCGGCAGCAGCCTGCAACGCGGCCACGGCATATTTGACGTTATGGTGCTCTTCAAAACGGGACTTCAGACCCTTGAGGATTTCAACGGTTTCTTCCACCGTAGGTTCAACCACATCCACTTTCTGGAAACGGCGGCTCAAGGCAGCATCTTTTTCAAAAATACCGCGATATTCAGTGAAGG
>CAIOAQ010000307.1 GCA_903856025.1 uncultured beta proteobacterium | reverse complement strand
GACCTGCCTATGGCCACCGCGAAGCCGCAAGCGCTACCGCCGCTGGAAGGCTATAGTTTTCAGGGATACCGCAATGCAGATGGCTCGGTCGGCACGCGCAATATCCTGGCCATCACCACCACGGTGCAATGCGTGGCCGGTGTGGTGGAGTTTGCGGTCAAGCGCATCAAGGCCGAACTGCTGCCACGTTTTTCAAACGTGGACGATGTGGTGAGCCTTGAACACACTTACGGGTGTGGTGTAGCGATTGACGCGCCCGACGCCATCATCCCGATCCGCACCCTGCGCAACATCAGCCGCAATCCGAACTTCGGTGGTGAGGTGATGGTGGTTAGCTTGGGTTGCGAGAAGCTGCAACCTGAGCGCCTACTACCCCCCGGCAGTATTGAACTGAAATCTGGAGAAGCACTGGACGTAGTCTGCCTGCAAGCCGCACAACACGTGGGCTTTATGTCCATGGTGGATTCCATCTTGGCCTCGGCAGAAAAACATCTGACGCGCCTTAACGAACGCCGCCGCGAGTGCGTGCCAGCAAGCGAACTGACGGTCGGTGTGCAGTGCGGCGGCAGCGATGCCTTCTCCGGCGTCACTGCCAACCCGGCCGTTGGCTTTGCCACCGACCTGCTGGTGCGTGCAGGTGCTACCGTGCTGTTTTCTGAGACCACTGAGGTGCGCGATGCTGTGGAGCAAATGACGGCCCGCGCCACCACGCCCGAGGTAGCCCAAGCCATGGTTCGTGAAATGGCCTGGTACGACGCCTACCTGGGGCGCGGCAGTGCCGACCGCAGTGCCAACACCACACCAGGCAACAAGGCCGGTGGTCTGTCGAACATCGTGGAAAAGGCCATGGGCTCCATCATCAAGTCCGGTACCGTGCCCATCAGCGCCGTGCTGTCACCCGGTGAGAAAACCAGCACCAAGGGCCTGATCTACGCCGCCACTCCGGCCAGTGATTTTATCTGTGGCACGCTGCAGCTGGCCGCCGGCATGAACATGCATGTGTTCACCACCGGGCGTGGCACACCCTATGGCTTGGCCGAATGCCCGGTGATCAAGGTGGCTACCCGCACCGACTTGGCCACGCGCTGGCATGACCTGATGGATGTGAACGCCGGACGTATTGCCGACGGAGAGGCCTCGATTGCCGATGTCGGCTGGGAACTGTTTCACCTGCTGCTGTCTGTTGCCAGCGGCGAGAAGAAGACCTGGGCCGAGCACTGGAAGTTGCACAACGCACTGGTGTTGTTCAACCCCGCACCCATAACTTGAAAATATTTCTGAAGCGAACCCTCATGACACAACATGCTCCCTACCAGGCCTTTCCCAACACCTTCAAGCAGGCCCTGCTGGCAGGCCAGCGTCTGATTGGCTGCTGGTGCTCGCTGGCCAGCCCGATTGCCACCGAAGTGCTGGGCGTGGCCGGTTTCGACTGGATTCTGCTGGACGGCGAACATTCGCCCAACGATGCCATTACCTTTGTTCCGCAACTGATGGCGCTCAAGGACAGTGCCAGTGCGCCTGTGGTGCGCCCGGCCAGCAACAATGCGGTAGAAATCAAGCGGCTGTTGGACGCCGGGTTTTACAACTTTCTTATCCCGATGGTGCACACCGCGCAGGATGCGGCAGATGCCGTGGCCGCCACCCGCTATCCGCCCGAAGGCATTCGCGGTGTGTCGGTGGCCCAGCGCAGTAACCGCTACGGCACGGTGCCCAACTATTTCCAGGAAATCAACTGCCACATCACTATGGCCGTGCAGATCGAGAGCCCGCAGGGCGTGGCCGCTGCCGACGAGATTGCTGCCACCCCCGGTGTAGATTGCATATTTGTCGGCCCCAGTGACCTGGCCGCTACCTACGGCCATCTAGGCAATGCTGCACACCCCGATGTGCAGGCGGCGATCGCCCACATCTTTGCGGCGTGCAAACGCGCCGGCATTGCCAGCGGCATCCTGGCACCGGTGGACGCCGACGCACGACGCTACATGGACATGGGTGCCACGCTGGTGGCTGTGGGCAGCGACCTGGGCGTTTTTCGCAATGCGACACAAGCGTTGAAAGACCGCTACGCCGTATAACTTTCTTCATTTACTTTTGGAATTCACAACATGAGCACACTTGGATTTATCGGCCTGGGCATCATGGGCGCACCCATGGCTGGGCATCTGATCGCAGCCGGCCACACCGTGTACCTGAACACAAAGGGCAACCCTCCTGACGAGTTGTTAATCGCTGGCGGCATAGTGTGCGCCAACGCCACCGAAGTGGCACAAAAGGCTGACATCATTTTCCTGATGTTGCCTGACACACCCGATGTGGAAGCTGTACTTTTTGGCGCCAACGGTGTGGCTGCGGGCCTGACTCCGGCTAAGACAGTGGTGGATATGAGCTCAATTTCGCCCACCCAGACCAAGGCCTTCGCAGAGCGTATCAACGCCCTTGGCTGCGAATACATGGACGCCCCAGTTTCCGGTGGTGAAGTCGGTGCCAAGGCGGCCAGCTTGACCATCATGGTCGGCGCAAGTGAAGAGACCTTTGAGAAGCTGCTGCCGTTGCTTCAATGCATGGGCAAGAACATCACTCTGGTCGGTGGCAATGGCGACGGCCAGACCTGCAAAGTGGCAAATCAGATCATCGTAGCGCTCAACATTGCCGCCGTGGGCGAAGCGCTCCTGTTTGCTAGCAAGGCTGGTGCTGACCCGGCCAAGGTGCGCCAGGCGCTGATGGGTGGGTTTGCCGCTTCACGTATTTTGGAGGTGCACGGTGAACGCATGATCAAACGCACCTTCAACCCGGGTTTTCGCATCGGTCTGCATCAAAAGGACCTAGGTCTGGCCTTACAGGGTGCCCGGGAACTTGGCATGGCGCTTCCCCAGACGGCAGGGGCTGCGCAACTGATGCAGGTTTGTTGCGCCAACGGGCTACAAAACTTGGATCATTCCGGCTTGGTACGGGCACTTGAAATCATGGCCAATCATCAAGTAGCCGTTGACCCAATCTAAACAGTCCTGAGCCGATTCTGAAATTCGCCGCAGCGACATTTCAGAGCCCCATATTTTTCAAAATCATGCATTTGATTCTTCGTCAATCTACTTGTGAAATATCAGCAATCTGACACCGAATCAAATGCGAATTGTTGTCGTACCCGCGGCTGCCGATCGAACTTTTAGGCGTTTTTCAAGGAAAACCATGCACCGCAATCGCAATGCAAAAATCGTAGCAACACTCGGCCCTGCCAGCGCAGACCGGGCAACCATTCAAGCTTTGTTTGAAGCCGGGGCAGATGTGTTTCGGCTGAACTTCAGCCACGGTACGCACGAAGACCACAAGAAGCGATTGGACACCATTCGCGACATCGAACGAGACGCTGGACGACCCATTGGGGTGTTGCTGGATTTGCAAGGCCCCAAATTGCGGCTGGGAACGTTTGTCAAGGGCTCTG
>CAIOAQ010000306.1 GCA_903856025.1 uncultured beta proteobacterium | reverse complement strand
GTGGCAGGATGTGACGACCTCGATGTTGGAAGTTGTCCGCCGGCGTCTTCGTTCGCTTGTGAAACTGATTGAAAAACAGCAGCGCAAGCCGATCTACACTGACTTCGAGGATGAGCTGGGCAAGGAAACAAACGTGGATTTGCCAGGGTTTAAGGCCGGCGATACCTTCGAGAAATTCCGGGACAAGGCGAGGGCATTTTTACGCGAACACCAGAACGAGTTCGCCATCTACAAACTGCGGATGAATGCCCCGCTGATGCCGGGCGACCTCGCAGACTTGGAAAGGATATTGGCGGAAAGTGGTGTGGGCAGTGCAGAGGAAATTAAACGGGCCAAGCAGGAGTCGAAAGGCCTAGGGCTGTTTGTGCGCTCGTTGGTGGGCATGGATCGGGAGGCGGCGAAAAGGTCGTTTGCAAAATTTCTTACGAAGAAACAATTCACCGCCAACCAGATTGAGTTTGTGGACATGATCATCAACCATCTGACCACTTACGGGGCGATGGATCCTGATTTGCTTTACGAATCACCGTTCACCGATATCGCTCCCCAAGGGCCTGAAGGATTGTTTTCGCCTGTAGAAATTGATGAGTTGGTCGAAACAATCCATGAATTTCACGAGATGGCACTTGCGGCGCATAGCTAAAGCAAGGGTGTATATTTCCCAACGCCACACCACCCACCTCCACCGCAACTGGTTTCCCCGACCAGTCACAGCAGCGGCAGATGGTGTGGTTGAAGTTCAAGCCTTGGTGTTGGCCGCGGTTTCAACCCGGACAGTGGCGTTGGCTGGGATCGCGGTGTCCCGGTTCTGCTCGATGCCGTCCACGAGCGCCTTGGTCTTGTCACCAAAGCCCAGCGCCGCCTTGAACTGGTCGCTGTCTTGCAGATCACCGAAGGTGAAGTCGGCATCGACCTGTTTAGTGACGCTGTCCACGCCGTATTTGACTGTGATGGTTTTCATGTTTTTGATGTTTGTTGTGTTTTTGTTTACGGAAGACCCAGGCTGTCTATTCCCATGCACAAGCACAGGGACAGCCGGGAAAATAAAAAAGACGCAAAGCAAAACGCTCCACGCCTATCGCGTAACGTCATGTCCAGCCGTTTGTATTGGCCGGGATTTATTTCCGTCGATTAGCTCTGCAAGCCATCAACTGACGCTCACACTCCAAGCCAATATGCCAGCGAGGGAGTCGGACAATTTCTTTCAGAATGTCAGTGCCCATGAATTCCAATAATTTAGCAGCCAATTTTTCCCGATAGCTGATCATCGTGGAATAATGGACGCGGGCTTGAGAGGCGGCTTCACCGATAGTCTGACCATTGAGCAGACATTCGATGAGCAGTAATTCTGCACGAGACAGGCTGGCGCAAAACTTTTCCCAATCCATTTTTCTGGCAGCGATGGTTCCGGGATCTTCGGTGTCATTGCTAATGACTTCCTGCAACTCGTGAATTTCGTAGCCACATTCAGACTCGCTCACGATTTCGGAGAGGGAGTGAATTTCTGTTGATCCATTGAGTTGCGTCATCGAACCATGCACATCGACGCAACTGGAACCAGTTGCACGACGGCCTGATTTGAGATGCTGAAGGCAATAATACGCGATGTTGCCAGCCGTGACCTTGCCCAGCTTTCCCTGTGCTTCGACCCGATCAATCATTTTGGCTGCCATCGTGATGCCGTCTTGCACTAGCTCAGCATGGTCCTCGGCACCGACACAGAGAATAGAGCGGGGAACTACGGCAGCGATTCGAGGACAGATTTCTTCCTGCAAAATCCAACCTGCTTGAGGGGACATAATTTTCCTTTGGTTTGATGTTGAAACAAAATGCCCCTGACGCGGATTGCATCAGGGGCGGGTGACAGCGACTCTGGGTCGTTATCTAAACATCATACCATCGGAACGCTACAAACTATTCAGGGGGCGGGGTGCGCGGCGTCTGGGGACCAAGTTCATCTCCCGTAGCCAGTTCACGATCATTCTCCGTCAACTCAACACGGATTTCCGGGGGTGGTTCAGGGGCAAACTCAGCATCATGTCTCGCCAAACCATCACGCAAATAACGATGGAGAGGCCAAGACGTAATTCGAGACCCAATTATTTCAGCTAACTCAGCTTGACTCTCTTCGAGTGCGCTTTCGTAATTATGGTCCGAACGCCGCCCCATTCGAGCAATTGCTGACACTTCGAATTTCACTTGTTCTGGCAAAGAGTCAATGT
>CAIOAQ010000305.1 GCA_903856025.1 uncultured beta proteobacterium | reverse complement strand
ACCAGCCCTTACGTACGCAAGGTGCGCGTGGTTATGGCCGAGAAAAAACTCGATTACGACTACGTGTTGGAAAACGTCTGGTCGGTGGATACTGCGATCACGCAGAACAGTCCGTTGGGAAAGGTGCCTTGTTTGGTCATGGAGGGGGGCGAAGCCATTTTTGATTCGCGCGTGATTGTTGAATATCTGGACACCCTGTCACCTGTAGGGAAGCTGATTGTGGGGGTGGGCCGAGAACGTGCCGAAATTAAAACTTGGGAAGCCTTGGCCGATGGCGTGCTTGATGCTGCGATCTTGGCCCGATTGGAAGCCACCTGGGATGGCCGTACTGAAAAACAGCGCAGCCAAGCCTGGATCGACCGACAACTCGGCAAAGTCGACGTGGCGTTGAAGGCAATGAGCAAGGGGCTGAGTGACAAGGCGTTTTGCGCTGGCATTCACCTGACCTTGGCAGATATCGCGGTGGGTGTCGCACTGAGCTACCTGGACTTCCGGTTCCCTCAAATTCAATGGCGGCAAGACCATTCAAATTTGCTCAAATTGCATGAAAAATTAATGCAACGCCCCAGTTTCATCGACACCCAACCAGTGTGATTTGATTCGCAACAGAGACGATACGTCCTTTACATCGGTTTACATTTTCGAGTCCACTCCGAAGGCCGTGACGCGGTAAAGTCGCGGCAATCATGGACAATCTCAAAAAAATCTCGTACAAGACGCAGTACAAATGTCGTGAATGTGGTGCGACCAGTTACCAGCCCGTAATCGACAGAGTCGCAAGTGGCGCTTTGCTTCCCACTGGACGGTACAGATGCAGCGGTTGCCGTAGCATTTTTGCCTCGGTACGGGCGTGGTGGACACCGCGCGTGACCCCAGTTTCAGACCTGTCGCAGTTTCACTGAATGCTCTCACGGGTGCCGAAAGGCCGTTTTCACTTGTGCCGATATCAGAGACCTTTGGATAGGCGGCTATATCCGTCCGAACTCACCACGGTCTGTCAGACTTGGTAGGTTTGGTCAGTGCCATCAATCGCTCTAAGTTATGGCTCACTTTCACATCTCGTTGAAGAACGCTTGCCACAATCCGGAACTCCGACTGGCTGGTGTCGCGCAGAATGGGTTCACCGGTAGGCATGCCCTGGCGATTGACCAGTACTGCTACCTTAGGCGTTGTGGTGTTCAGGCCGCGCTTGACCACTACGGCGACCTCGTTGGTACTTAATCGCACGAAAGTCCCTGGTGAGTAAATGCCAACCGCTTTGATGATGACAGCGCCCGCTTCATCAATTTCCTTGTTCTCATCAAAATAACAGGCTTGCATGGCCAACGCAGGTGCATCGGCTTGGCGTGATGCTCGAGGAGACAGCCGTGCAGCGAACATGTCGGCACGCTGGATCATGCGGGCCAGCCGTTTGCCCTCAGAGCGCTGTGCCAATGGCCCAGGCGTGGCGTTATGGTGGAACAACACCGATTCGAGCCACAAGCGATCCGTGATGCCAGCTTGCTGCAACAAATCTACCGAACCCGCCGCGTGCGACTCGATGCGCTTGCTTTGCTCAGGTGTCAAGGCCGTCTTTTGCATCGCGAGCCGGTCTTGCAACTCGGTCATGCTGATGTTCATGGTCAGCGCGGCCTTGCACAAGGACTGAACCTGGGCCACCGGCCACTTCAGCACATCCCGCGCCGCCACGCAGCACATGACACTCACCAGCATCGCGTGAGTGGCGCTGTAGTGGCGCACATCACCGCAGGACAACTGAATCAGGGCGAAGAGGGTTCCGTCCGGATTGCTCAAACAATGACGGTCAAGTTCCGCCTGTAGACGTTCCAGGCGAGGCACGAAAGTGTCTGCCAGCGGATGCCTGAGCACCTGATTCATCTGTATTTGCAGGTCCAACCAATCGGGTTCGTCGGTCGTATCGGGCTCCTCACTGCGCTTGAAGTCGTATGGAGAAATTTGTGTTTTAGCAATTTGTCCGAGCTCGCGGTCTTCCATCACCAAATTGTTCAATCGGTTCATGTAGCCGCGCTGGAAACTGTCAGACTGGTCAGCGTCAATGTAAATCTGATCGCGCTTGCCCACCATTTGTTCAAGTTCTTGTCGGCTGTTGACCAAAAAGCCCTGACTTGCCAGAAGCACGCCAGAACCATCACGCAATGCACAAGGCAATGGCTGTTTAATTAAGATGGAATCAATGCTGACGGGAACCAGGTTCATAGTGGGGTGGGATTATGCCTACGGACTCGTACAAATGCCCAAGCAAGACAGGAGCTTAAGGTAACAGTATGAGCTGATAGCATCAAGCACATGGAAAAATCACCTTTTATTCACGCATTAGACGGCGTTGAAACTTCTGTAGAGTTTGCAAACAAGCTGTGTCGCCCCATTGACCTTGGTCAATGTTTAGCCGACTTGCCGCGTCCCATGGTGTTCACCAATGGTGTTTTTGATGTGCTGCACCGTGGTCATGTGATGTATTTGGCGCAAGCTCGCGCGTTGGGCGCAAGTTTGGTGGTGGCGCTCAATACCGACACCTCGGCACGCCGGCTGGGCAAGGGGCCAGACCGACCGCTGAACAATGAAGTCGATCGGGCTTGTGTCATTGCCGCGCTCGCCAGCAGCAGCTTGGTGACCTGGTTTGACGAGGACACGCCGTATGATCTGATTGGCTTGGTGCGCCCGGATATTTTGGTCAAAGGGGGAGACTACGACATGGCCAAGCTCCCCGAGACCGCTTTGGTGCAATCCTGGGGAGGAAGGGCGTTGGCACTGCCGTTTGTGGCGGGCTATTCCACCTCAGCGTTGGTCCAGAAAATCAGAAACTGCAAGTGAATAGTACGCATTGATCCAATTTGAAGGGGTTCGCGATGGGATTGAGCACACATGTTCTTGACACCATGCACGGTAAACCAGCCGTCGGAATGTCGGTCGCCCTGTACCACAATGGCGCAGACGGACTGCAATGCATGAAAAAATTCGTCCTAGATCAGGATGGTCGTAACCCCGAAGGGTTATTGATCAACCACGACGAATTGACCCTTGGCACCTACCGGTTGGTTTTTGATGTGGCGGCCTACTTCAAATCGCGTGGCGTGGATTTGCCAGAACCCAATTTTCTAAACCAGGTGACTTTGGATTTTGGGGTGGCGCAGCCAGAACAGCACTACCACGTGCCCTTGTTGGTGAGTCCGTGGAGTTATTCGACCTACCGTGGGTCGTGAACGGTGGGCGCTCAGTCCAACAAAGGTTTAGATTTGCCCTTCTGTCAGCGTGTCAAGCTGGAACTGTCCGCTTTTGTGCCACAGCCAGGTGTCGGTATAGGTGACGCGGCCCATGCGCACCGGTGCAGGGTAGGGTTCGGCCTGGCGCACCATGCGCTCGATTTCGGCCATGACTTCTGGCACATGATTTGGCGCACGCATCCAACTGGTGCTGGTGACGTGGCCAAGCCCGTCCACCTCGACTTGCAACACGCCAACCGCGTAAAGCAACGGGGGCATCTTGCCTTGGTAAATGCGGCTGCTGTTTTTGCTGTACAAATGGCTGGCTGCATCGTGCCTGTAGTCGAGTGGCGTGAGCGCTTTGGATACAAAGCTCGGTACGGGTTGAGGCGCGACCACCACGGGTGGTGGCGGTGGTTTGACGGGTTGGGCCGGCGGTGGCGGTGGCGGGGGAGGTGGCGTAGAAGTGCAGCCAGCCAGCCAGGTTGCAAGACTGGCGGCCAAGCCAAGGGATAAAGTGACCACAAGGGTGTGGCGAAGGCTGTGCAACTTCATGGTGCTGTCTCCTAAAGCGATGATTTTGTGTAAAGCCGTACTGTGCACGAAAACTGTGCTGCGGCACGTTGCAATATTTTTTAAAAGGTAAGGGGTTGTGACAACTGAAGGCCTGTTTTTATCACAGCTGGCAGTGAAAGATGCCATTTTGGTAACGGTGCGAAGCCATCGTGGCTCTGTCCCGCGTGAGCTTGGTGCGTGGATGGCCGTGTTTGACGATGCGTGCGTAGGCACCATCGGTGGGGGGCATCTGGAGTGGCAAGCACAAGCCCAGGCGCGCGCGCAGCTCAACGGTGAGCCCCCGCAGTCGCCGCAGCGCTACGTTTTGGGGCCATCACTGGGGCAATGCTGTGGCGGCGAGGTCGTGTTGCAGTTCGAACGGGTCACAGCTGCCGATGTGACCCGCCTGGGCCAGGCTTTTGAGGGGGTGCGCCAAAGCTGGCCCACCGTTGCCCTGTTCGGTGGCGGCCATGTCGGGCTGGCGTTGGTTGGCGTTTTGGCACCTTTGCAGCTGCAGGTGCGCTGGATCGACAGCCGCGATGAGGTGTTCATGCAACCCATACCGGGCAACGTGTGCGCAGAACACTCCGATCCAGTGCATTCGGCCGTTTCCACCCTGGCAGCAGGTTCACTGGTGCTGGTCATGAGTTTCAGCCACGCCGAAGACCTGGATGTGGTGGCGGCCTGTTTGACCCGGCAGCGAGAACGGGCTGATTTGCCCTTCATCGGCTTGATTGGCAGCCGCACCAAATGGGCGACTTTTCGCCATCGCCTGCAAGCGCGCGGTTTTGGTGATGAAGAATTAGCGCAGGTGACCTGCCCGATTGGGTTGCCCGGCATCATCGGCAAAGCGCCGGAAGTGATCGCCGTGTCGGTTGCGGCACAACTCTTGCGGGTAGTCGGTAGCATCCACACCAGGTTTGGTGAAACTTCAAGGACGACATGATGGAAAGCTATGTTCTGGATTGGTTCAATTTGCTGCTGCGCTGGACGCATGTGATCACCGCCATTGCGTGGATTGGCTCCTCGTTCTATTTTGTGTTTCTGGACAGCAGCCTGACCCCGCCCGAAGATGAAGAGTTGAAAAAGCAAGGAGTCAGTGGTGAGCTTTGGGCGGTGCACGGCGGTGGCTTCTATCACCCGGTCAAATTTGCCACACGCCCGCCGCAGCTGCCCAAACACCTGCACTGGTTTTACTGGGAAAGCTACATCACCTGGCTGACCGGGTTCTCGCTGTTCACCGTGTCATACCTGTGGAGCGCAGACACCTACTTGATCGACAAGGCCAAAATGGACTGGCTGCCCTGGCAGGCCATCACCGTGGCGATCCTGTTTCTGGTGGTGTTCTGGGTGTTGTATGACCTGATTTGTCGCCGGTTTGGGCAGCGCAAAGGCGGTGACGCGATGGTGGGCGCCATGGTGTTTGTGCTGGTGTGCCTGGCAAGTTGGCTGGCTTGCCACTGGTTTGCCGGACGTGCGGCCTTTTTGCTGATGGGCGCGATGCTGGCCACCAGCATGAGCGCCAACGTGGCGCACTGGATCATTCCTGGCCAGCGCAAGGTGGTCGCCGCCATTAAGGCCGGTGCGCCGGTAGACCCGATGCATGGCATCCGTGGCAAGCAGCGCAGCGTGCACAACACCTACTTCACGCTGCCGGTGTTGTTCGCCATGCTCAGCGGCCATTACAGCTTTACCTACACCCACCCGCAGAACTGGGTGATCTTGATTGCCATGATGGTGGCGGGTGCGTCGATCCGCCAGTTTTTTGTACTGCGCCACGGCTACAAACTGGGTCGCAATCCACACCCGTTGCGCTACGCGCTGGTGGGGATGGTCGTGATTGGTGTGCTGATGGTCTGGCTTGCACCCCGACCTGAATCGGCTCAGGTTGCTTCAATTTCAGTAGCTAATTCATTAGTAACGACAGGGGCTGGAGGTCAAATAGGCTATGCAACACTACAGCCCATCCTAGCGCAGCGCTGCTACATGTGCCACGGTGCGCTGGTGCAGATGAAAAACGTGCGGCTGGACTCGGCGGCCAACGTCAAACTGCATGCTCAAAACATGTACCAGCAAGCTGTGGTGACCAAAATCATGCCCATGAACAACGCCACCGGCATCTCCATGGCGGAGCGTCTGCTGATCAAAGAATGGTTTGAAACCGGCGCCAAGGTCGACTGAGGGGCGCCGTTTACGCTTTTTCACTGAAAAGTGCACCGACCATTTTGTCGTGTGTCTTGAACACCGCAAGATTCGCCAAAAAGGCGTTTTTGGCTTGCAGCTGGCTCACCATGTCCTCGTTCAGGTTGCTGCCGGTCTCGCCGGTCGTGCCCACGCTGGCCTGCACGCCACCTTCGGCTTGGGCCTGAAGGTCCACGGTTTGACGCTTGAAACCGCGTGTGTTCATGTTGGCGATGTTGTTCGCTGACACATTGAGTTGTGTTTGTGCCGCGTTCATGCCGGAAAGTGAGATGGATGAAAGAGAAGCCATGGTCAAACTCCAAAACAGGGTTGCGTCTTACCAGTTTACGCGCGCTACAGGAAATGGCAAGCGCACGGGCTGCGCCTGCTGCATCGCTGCTTCAGGCTGCGCTGGCCTTGTCCGCCTCTGATGTGAACGAATCCGCATAAAACGCCTCTGCGGGCAAACCGGCTGCGGCATAGTCGCGCTGCGCCGACTCCACCACAATGGGCGCACCGCAGGCATACACCTGATAACCTGAGAGCTTGGGAAAATCTTCCAGCACCGCGCGGTGCACAAAGCCGGTGCGTCCGCTCCAGCCGTCTTCGGGCAGCGCGTCGGAGACCACAGGCACATAGGTCAGGTTGGGCATCACTTCAAGTTGCGCCTGCACCCAATCGTTCATGTACAAGTCAGACGGTCTGCGCCCGCCCCAATACAGCGTGGCGGGGCGGGCGATGCCCGCAAACTGCATGTGTTCGATCAGCGCCTTGACCGGCGCAAACCCGGTGCCCGAGGCCAGCAAGATGATCGGCTTGTCGCTGTCTTCGCGCAGGTAAAAGCTGCCGTAGGGGCCTTCCAGCCGCAAAATGTCGCGCGCCTTCATCGTGCCAAACACCTGGTCGGTGAACTTGCCACCCGGCATGTGGCGGATGTGCAGTTCCATCCCCTCGTGGACCAGGTGCGGGGCGTTGGCCATCGAGTAGCTGCGCCGGACGTTGTCCGGCAACATAAATTCAATGTATTGCCCCGCGTGAAAACTGAAGCCCTCGGAGGCTGGTAGTTGTAATTTCAGCACCATCACATCGTCCGAAACCCGACTCAAGGAGGTGACACGCGCAGGCATCTTCTTGATTGCAAACGCATTTTCAGCGGTGACTTGGCGCGACTCCAGCACCACATCGCTGTGGGCGATGGCACAGCAGGTCAGCACGAAACCCTGGGCTGCTTCGTCGTCGCTGAGCGCTTTGCTCTGGTGGGGGGTGTGGGTCACGCTGCCACTGAGTTTTTTGCACTTGCACGAGCCGCAGGCCCCGTCCTTGCATCCATAAGGCATGGCGATACCTTGAGCGATGCCTGCAGCCAACAGGGTCTCGTCGGCATGCACCTCAAACGCCCGCCCACTGGGCTCGATGCGGACCTGAAAAACCGTGTTGCTGGCGCTGCCTGTCATATTGTGGTTATCCTCGAAGCGAGTCATTTAAAAAGGAGTCAATTTTGCCTGCATTGCGTAGCCCCCATCCCTTGCTGTATGCCACGCGTTCAGGCGCCTTGCCTGCGCGGTTTCGGCGTGAACGTGTGTTGCTGGTGGGGTGTGGCGATGTCGGGCTGCGTGTTGCTCGTACATTGGGCCCGCGCGTGCGCCTGCTGGCGCTGACATCCAGTCAAGACCGTGTGCAGACGCTGCGCGAGCGCGGGATCACGCCCCTGGTCGGTAACCTCGACAAGCCTGCCAGCCTGCGGCGACTGGCTGGGCTGGCCACCCGTGTGGTGCATCTGGCGCCCCCGCTGGAGAGCGGCATGGGCGACCCTCGCACCCGCCATCTGCTGGCCGTGTTGCGCCAGCGCGCACCGGTACAGCGTTTGGTCTACGGCTCGACCAGTGGCGTTTATGGTGATTGTCAAGGCGATATTGCTATTGAAACAAGAGCTGTTAACGCAGGTACTGCGAGGGCTCAGAGGCGAATTGATGCAGAACGCCGGGTGCGCCACTTTGGTCGTGCCACAGGAGCCCGTGTGAACGTCCTGCGCATTCCGGGCATTTACGCGCCGGATCGGGTAGGTGGCACACCGCGCGAGCGCCTGCTCAAAGGCACGCCGGTCCTGCGCAGCCCGGACGATGTCTACACCAACCACATTCATGCCGATGACCTGGCGCGTGCCTGTGTGGCCGCACTCTGGCGTGGCCAGCCGGGGCGGGTCTACAACGTCAATGACGACTCGGTGCTCAAGATGGGCGATTACTTTGACCTGGCCGCTGACCTGTACCACTTGCCGCGTCCACCACGGATTGCGCGTGAGGGTGCGCAAAACCAGCTGCCGCTGATGCTGCTGAGTTTTATGAGCGAGTCGCGCCGCATGGACAACAGCCGGCTGAAAAAAGAATTGAACCTGGTTTTGCGCTACCCCACGGTGGCGCAGGGACTGCTGGCGCAGTGAAAACACCAGGCAACAAAAAAAGCCGGACGTTGCATGAACGTGTCGGCCTTAATGAAAACGTTATCTGGTGCCCGGGGCCGGAATCGAACCGGCACTCCTTTCGGAGGGGGATTTTGAGTCCCCTGCGTCTACCAATTTCACCACCCGGGCAACGCTTTGAGGCCCGAATTATGGCACAGTGCTGACTATGAAATATTCCACCATTGAAGATTTGATCGGCAAAACCCCTTTGGTGCGCTTGCAGCGCATCGGCGTAGACCAAAACCAGACGCAAGGCAACGTAATTCTTGGCAAATTGGAGGGCAACAACCCGGCGGGTTCTGTGAAAGACCGCGCTGCCATGTCTATGATCCTGCGTGCGCAAGAGCGCGGCGACATCAAGCCGGGCGACACCCTGATCGAGGCCACCTCCGGCAACACCGGCATTGCGCTGGCCATGGCCGCCGCCATCAAGGGCTACCGCATGGTGTTGGTGATGCCCGAGGATTTGTCGATTGAGCGGGCGCAAACCATGAAAGCGTTTGGTGCAGAACTGGTCCTGACACCCAAGAGCGGCGGCATGGAGTATTCACGCGACCTGGCCGACCAGATGGCCCGCGAGGGCAAGGGGCGCGTGTTGGACCAGTTCTCCAATCTGGACAACCCTCGCATTCACGTGGAAACCACTGGTCCCGAGATTTGGGCCGATACCAAGGGCAAAGTCACCCACTTTGTCAGCGCCATGGGCACCACCGGCACCATCACCGGGGTGTCGCAATTCCTCAAGAAAAAGAATCCGGCCATCAAGATCATTGGCGTGCAGCCCACCGAGGGCTCGCGCATTCCGGGCATTCGCAAGTGGCCGCAGGCCTATTTGCCCAAAATTTACGACCCCACCCACATCGACGAATTGCGTTATGTCAGCCAGGAAGACGCCGAGGACATGTGCCGCAGGCTGGCGCGTGAAGAAGGCATTTTTGCCGGTATTTCAGCGGCAGGTGCGTGCTGGGTGGCGCAAGAAATTGCCAAAGAGGTGAAACATGCGACCATTGTGTTTGTGGTTTGTGACCGCGGCGACCGTTACCTGTCCACCGGTGTGTTCCCCGCCTGACCGCCATTCGCCCTTCAATTCCAGGAATTCACATGAACTTTGACAAAGAAATCGACACCAGCGGCCTGAATTGTCCGCTGCCCATTTTGAAAGCCAAGAAGGCCCTGGCGGAATTGAACAGCGGCCAGGTTCTGAAGGTGATTGCCACCGACAAAGGCTCGGTACGTGACTTTCAGGCCTTTGCCAAGCAAACCGGCAACGAACTGATTGACCAGCAGACGGTAGGTGCCGATTTCATTCACCTGCTGCGCCGTCGCTAACGTCAGCCGCTGGTGGGCCGCCGCCCACCTGGCCCTGCACCTGTTTGAATTCGGCGGGTGACAGCCCGGTCCAGCCCTTGAAGGCGCGCATGAAACTTTTGTCGTTCTGAAATCCTGCCGCTTGTGCCACCTGTTTGATCGGCCGCTGGGTGCGCAGCAGCAAATCTTTGGCGCGTTCCAGCCGCACCTGGTCTTTCAGGGTTTGCAGCGACGCCCCTTCCTCCTTGAGTTGCCGGTGCAGCGTGCGCGCCGACAAGTTCAGCAAGGCCGCCAGATCGCCGGCGCTGTGGGTGGCCTCGGGCTGGGTCAGCAGTGCTTGCCGGACGCGTTGCACCAGCAAGCGGTCGCGCCGGTATTGCAGCACGGTCAGTGGCAAGGCGCGCTTGAGCATCTGGCGCAGCGCGGCCTCATCCCGGCGCAGTGGCAACGCCAAATAGCTTGCATCAAAAGTGATAGCTGTATACGCTTGATTGAAGAGGGCTGGAGCCTGAAATAGCACTGCATAGGCGTCACGGTGGGCCGGGGCTTCAAATCCAAATGCGGCGCCGGTCAGCGTGATGCGCGAGTCAATCAGCCAACACGCCAGGCCATGAAAGTTGCGCAACACCGAGACCAGGCAAAACTCACGCAGGGCTTGCAGGTCGCGGTGTTCGGTGATCGTCAGCACCGCGTGGTCACCGGTCACCGACAAATTCAGCGTGATGTCCTCTGCCAGCAGCGCGTGGTGGCGGCACCAGCGCTGCAGGGCCACGCCCAGCGTGGGCGAGCTGATGGAGGCGCGCGCCAGCATGCCGTAGCTGCCCCAGGGCAGGCGTCGGCTGAACCAGCCCAGCGCCTCGTCGTCCAGTTCCTGCATGGCCAGGCTGGAGATGCGTTCCATCTGGGCTGCCGTGATGCGCGCCGCTGGGTTATTCAACATGTCTGGCGCAATTTGTGACAGTTTCAGGGCACTGGCGGGGTCCAGTCCACGGTGCGCATAAGCCCGCACGATTGCCTGTGCAAAAGCCATCGGAGTCAAGGCCGGTGTAGTCAATGATGCCATGGGAACGAGTGTGCCTTGGTTTGGCGCGATTTGCAACCATGCTGGCCGAAACGTATGCATCAACAGGACTATGCTCGGACTCGCTGGCGACCGAATTCGCGCTGGCCATGACAAGGAGACATGCATGCGCGCAGAAACATCGCAATCAACCCCATTCACCTGCAGCCTCGCGCAGGGTGCCACGGATGTGCCGCTGATTGAAGTGCCTATAGGGGCTTTCTTTGATGCCATGGTGGCGCGTCAGCCCGATGGCGAGGCCTTGGTCAGCGCCCATCAGCGCGTGCGCTACAGCTACCGCGAACTGCAGCGCGAAGCCAACCGTCTGGCCAGCGCCCTGCTGGGCTTGGGGCTGGTGGTGGGCGATCGCGTGGGCATCTGGTCACACAACAACGCCGAATGGGTGCTGATGCAACTCGCCACCGCCAAAGTGGGACTGATTCTGGTCAATATCAACCCGGCCTACCGTGTGGCGGAAGTTGAATACGCGCTCAACAAGGTGGGGTGCAAGGCCCTGGTGAGCATGGCCAGCTTCAAGACCAGCGACTATCTGGCCATGCTGCGCGAGCTGGCCCCGGAATGGGTGCATGCCAAGCCTGGCTGTCTGGCGTCTGGGCGACTGCCGCACCTGCAAACCGTGGTCTGGATTGATGTGGCAGGGCAAGGTGACGAGCAACCGGGCATGCAACGCTTTTCTGAGTTGTTGGCCAGTGGCAACCCGCAAGACCCGCGCCTGGGTCAAATTGCGGCAACACTCAAAAGCACTGACCCGATCAACATCCAGTTCACCAGTGGCACCACGGGGTTTCCCAAAGGGGCGACGCTGACCCACCGCAACATTCTGAACAACGGGTTTTTCATTGGCGAGGCCATGCGCCTGACGCGTGAGGACCGTCTGTGCATCCCGGTGCCGCTGTACCACTGCTTTGGCATGGTGCTGGGCAATCTGGCTTGCCTGACGCACGGCTCGACGATTGTTTATCCGAACGACGGCTTCGATGCGCTGACGGTGTTGCAGACCGTGCAGGACGAACGCTGCACCGGCTTGCATGGGGTGCCGACCATGTTCATTGCCGAGCTGGACCACCCCCGGTTCAAAGAATTTGATCTGTCCACGCTGCGCACCGGCATCATGGCGGGCTCGCCCTGCCCCACCGAGGTGATGAAACGGGTCATGACCGACATGCACCTGAGCCAGATCACCATCGCGTACGGCATGACTGAAACCAGCCCGGTGAGCTGTCAGAGTTCGGTGGACACACCTCTTGAAAAGCGGGTCTCGACGGTAGGGCTGGTGCAGCCGCACCTGGAGGTGAAAATCATCCAACCGGAGGGCGGCGACATCGTGGCCCCCGGCGTGTCGGGCGAACTTTGCACCCGTGGCTACTCGGTCATGCATGGTTATTGGGACGATGCACCGCGAACCCAGGAGGCGATTGATCTTGAGGGCTGGATGCACACCGGTGACCTGGCGACCATGGACAGTGGCGGCTATGTCAACATTGTGGGCCGCATCAAAGACATGGTGATTCGTGGTGGCGAAAACATTTATCCGCGTGAAATCGAGGAGTTCCTTTACCGCCACCCCTCGGTGCAGGACGTGCAGGTGGTGGGCTTGCCTGACAAACGGTATGGTGAAGAACTGTGTGCCTGGGTGGTGATCAAGCCTGGAAAGACGCTGACTGAAGACGATATTCGCAACTTCTGCAAGGGGCAGATTGCCCATTACAAGGTGCCGCGCTACATTCGATTTGTCTCGGGGTTCCCGATGACCGTGACCGGCAAGATACAAAAGTTCCGGATCCGTGACGAGATGAAGAACCAGCTTGGTCTGGAAGAAGAGAAAACCGCCTGACAACTACCGGCCCCAATCATGACCATCCTCGAATCCCAACTCAATCCCCGCTCTGCGGATTTTCAAACCAATGCGGCGGCCATACGTGCGCTGGTGGATGACCTGAAAACCAAATTTTCGAAGGTCGAACAGGGCGGTGGTGAAGCCGCACGGGCCAAGCACACCGCACGCGGCAAATTGCTGCCACGCGACAGGGTGCAGATGTTGCTGGACCCCGGCACGCCGTTTCTGGAGCTTTCACCCCTGGCTGCGATGGGCATGTACCCGGACCGCGACGGCACCGACAGCGCACCCGGTGCGGGCATCGTCGCTGGCATTGGCCGGGTGAGCGGCGTGGACTGCATGATTGTCTGCAACGATGCCACGGTCAAAGGCGGCACCTATTACCCGTTGACGGTCAAAAAACACCTGCGCGCCCAAGAAGTGGCGCAGCAAAACCGCTTGCCCTGCATCTATCTGGTCGACTCGGGCGGGGCCAATTTGCCCAACCAGGACGAGGTGTTTCCCGACCGCGACCACTTTGGCCGCATCTTCTTCAACCAGGCCAACATGAGTGCGCAGGGCATTGCACAAATTGCGGTGGTCATGGGCAGTTGCACCGCCGGTGGGGCGTATGTGCCGGCCATGAGCGACGAGGCCATCATCGTCAAAAACCAGGGCACCATTTTT
>CAIOAQ010000304.1 GCA_903856025.1 uncultured beta proteobacterium | reverse complement strand
GCGATTTGGGCCAGCACACGCAGCTGGCGGCTGGCCAGCTCGCCGTAAGGCACGGCCACGCGCAGCATTGGGGCGTAGCGTTGCACGTACCAGCCGTTTTGCAGGCGCAAGGGGCGAAATTCGTCGTCCGAGAGTTCGCCGCTCAGGTTGCGCTCTAACTGGTCGCGGTGCTGGGCGGCGCGGCTTTTGATGAATTCGCGGTCAAAGTCGGTGTATTGGTACATCAGGCATCAATGAAAAAAATAAACTTGAAAAACGGTGTGGGCATCGACCGGCACAGCGGCTGGCTTTGGCGGTATCAAATGGCAATCAATTTGGTACCGGCGTAGGCCAGCAGCAAGGATAGCAGCGAGCGAATGACCCGTTCAGGCACACGACTCATGAAATGGGAGCCCAGCCAGATGCCTGGAAGTGATCCGGCCAGCAACAAACCCAGCATCGACCAATCGACCGATCCCAGCGTGGCGTGACCGGCCCCGGCCACCAAGGTGAGCGGCACGGCATAGGCGATGTCAGCGGCAATGATGCGTGGCAGGGGCAGCATCGGGTACAGCACCATCAGCACAGTGACCCCAATCGCGCCCGCGCCCACCGAAGTAAGTGACACCAGCGTACCAATCAGTGCGCCAAACAGCAGCGGCAGGCTCCAGTGGCGGGGTGTCAGGGCTTTGGCTTCTTGGCCGACTGCCACGCGAGTTGGCGCAGCCTTGCCACGCACGGCCTTGTACAGGGTGGCTGCGGCAGTGAGCAGCAGGGCCACGCCCAGCGTGGTGGTCATCAAATGCTGGATGGCCGCATCGGCGGGACCAATGGTTTTGAGAACCCACAAGGTGATCAGTGCGGCGGGGATGCTGCCTGCGCTCAGATTCAATACCACCCGCCAAGGCACCATGCCCGAGCGCGCCATCTTCACCGTGCCGCCCATTTTGGTGAAGGCCGCAAACAGCAAGTCAGTGCCCACAGCCATGTACGGCTTGACACCGAAGGCAAAAATCAAAATCGGGGTCATCAGCGAGCCGCCACCCACCCCGGTCAAACCGACCACGGTGCCCACTACAAATCCGGCAAAAATAAAGGCAATGTCATGCATGGGGCAGACTGTAATTGCCACGCCTTATATTTCAAACGATATTTTCATGATGAACTTATATGCCAAAAGCATATAGAGCTTGGTGAACGATTGTTGATCTTGAGAAGGTAAGGGGTTTCGGCAACTGGCTTGACGGCTCGCGAGTTTTGCCTAAATTACTAGACGACTGGTCTATTTGTGATACACTACAGTCATGCATACCGAGTCCACATCAGCCAGAGACCACATCCTCGATTGCGGGGAACGCTTGATTGCGAACAAAGGTTACGTGGGGGTGGGGCTGACTGAAATCCTGGCAGTTGCCGGAGTGCCCAAGGGCTCGTTCTATCATTACTTCAGCTCCAAAGAACGCTTTGGTGAGGTCTTGCTGGCCCGCTATGTCGATGGCTACCTGGAGCGACTTGACGGTCTTTTCAAGCCGGATGGTCGCACCGCACGGCAGCGATTGATGACGTACTGGTCCTACTGGAACATGAGCCAATGTGACTTTGCCAAGGACGCTTGTAGCGACTCTGAGGCGACCACCAAATGCCTGATCGTCAAGCTCAGCGCTGAGGTGGCAGATATTTCAGAAGCCATGCGCCTGACCCTGCGTGACGGCACAGACCGTGTGGTGCGCCACATCGCCCAGTGCCTGGAAGATGCCAGAGCTGACGGGTCGGTGTCGCCGTCCCTAGTGGCAGAGTCGACGGCACTGACGCTGTATGAACTTTGGCTCGGAGCCAGTCTGCTGGCCAAATT
>CAIOAQ010000303.1 GCA_903856025.1 uncultured beta proteobacterium | reverse complement strand
CATCGCCGCTGTGCAGAGTCAGGTGAACGCCTTGGTTGCTGCGAATCCGACCTGTGTTTCTGGTGCCGCAGCCGCTGCCGCGCCTAATAAATCAGCTTCTGGTACAACTTGCGCTCAAGATTTGGACGCTGCCAATCTGGCATACGATCCAGCAGCAACCACTCGTCTGGGCATTATTATTCAGGGTAGCCAGCCTGGTACCGGCACAAACACCGTTGACAAAGTTCAAGTGACTGCTCCTGTGCCGCTGGTCAATACTTTCAACATTGGGTACGACTTTGTGCCAAATGGCGGTGCTGTCACGGCAACACGTGATATTGTCGTGAAGGCATCGTGCGCCACTTGCCACGACAACCGTGCTATCGGTCACATCAGTACACCAAATGGTGGTGCCAATGGTATTCCTGGAGGTAATTTTGTGGGTCGCAATGATCCTCGCCTGTGCGTCACTTGCCATACCGATCAGACCAAGTTTGGTTTCTCAAATGTGACCACCGATGCCAATGGTAACTACACGATGGCTTATAAGCGGACGACGGACGGCTTTGCAGCCTTCACTTACCCGCGCATGATTCACCAGTTCCATATGGGTAACAAGCTCACCAAGACCGGTTATAACCTGAATGGTCATTGCACTGATCCGCGTGATACATCTGGATATACCAGTGGCACTGCAGGTACCACACTTGCAACCGCTGCTTCAAGCAACGCAGCCGCCTGCTTTAACACCGTTGGCTTCCCTCAAGCCCAAGAAAACTGCAGTACATGCCACGCCGGTGCAAATACCGCTACGGGCAACAAAAACAAGACCACTGACGGTGACAACTGGATGACCAAACCCAGTATCGTCGCCTGCGGCGCTTGCCACGACGGTATCAACTTTGCTACCGGCCAAGGCTTTACAGTGATGGATAAACAGTTGGGCAGAACAGTGCCAACTGGACACGGCGGCGATGGAACTGCGGCCAACAATGGCGTGGTGACTGGCGCTACCAATGCCAACTGCGCAAGCTGCCACGCCACTACAAACGCCACGTTTGCCGGTTTGCAAGTTGCACTGGTTCACCGCACCACTGACTCAACACCGAACAACCCTGTTGCCAAGGCTGGTGTCTCGAACTTCACCTACGACCTGAAGAGCGTGACAGTGACTGCCGGTGTGCCGACGATTGTGTTCCGGATCAACAAAGACGGCGCGCCTGTGACAGCATTCAATGTGCCCACACCTGTTGTCAACGGTACCACTGGTGCTACTGTAGTCTCGTCTTCCTTTGAACCCATCACTGGTTTCGCTGGTGGCCCGAGCCTGTATGTTGCCTATGCTGTTCCACAAGACGGTATTGCTGCACCTGCTGACTTCAATGCTTACCAAAGCGTGAGTCTGACCAACTTGCTGGTTGCCAGCGGTTCGCCAAAGGCTGGTTCGATCACTGGTCCAGATGCTAGTGGTTACTTCACTGCCACCATCACTGGTGACACACTGGGTCAACCAGTTGGAACAGGTTGTGCTAAACCCACAGCACCTGCCAAGGCTGCTTGCGTCAATACTGCTGTGTTGGCCAGCCCGATTGTGATTCCTGCAAATGCGACCATGGTGACTGGTGCCATCATTGGCGTATTCACACAGAAGAATCAACCAACAGGCAAGGGTGCAACCTATGTGGCGACCTATGTGGCGGCTGACCCAACGGTCAACCCCAACGTGTCTGCACAAGGTGGTCTACGCCGTCCTGCAATGCTCAAGAAATTGGTTGCAACCGGTTACACGGCTCGCCGCGTGATTGTGGATGTGGCCAAATGCAACAGCTGTCATGAGCAAATTGGTCTTGATCCGGTTATTCACAGCCAGGATCGTAACGACCCCACTGCTTGCAGCATCTGCCACAACGCCAATAAGACCAGCAATGGTTGGGCTTCCAATGTGAACACCTATCTCCACGGTATCCACGGTGCAAGCAAACGTACTGTTCCTTACGTGTGGAACGGTTCTAGCGCGACTGATAACTATGGGTTCACCAACTACCCAGGTCTGCTGAAGGATTGCAACCAGTGCCATTTGGCTGGTACAGTTAACCTGAATGCTACCGGTGGTAATGCGGTGACTCCGAACATGCTCTGGCCAACGGTTGGTACAGGCACCTACACAGCACCTGCTGCTGGCGCGTTCACCAAAAACTCGCCATATGTTGCTGCCTCGACCACACCGGCTACCAACTACGGCAATGTCTTCAGCTTCACACCAGCTGGTGCCACGGTTGGTGCTTACACACCGGCTAACGGTACTGCAGTTGCGGCACACGTGGCGGCTGCCGGTGGTGAAACGGTTGCTGCTGACCCAGCTACATTGGTGAGCTCACCGCTTGCTTCGGCTTGCTTCTCTTGCCATGACACCTCGTTGGCTAAGTCGCACATTCAGCAAAACGGTGGTGCAATTTACGCTGTACGTTCTACTGTTAGCTCCAACGGCGCTCTCGTGAACAACGAAACTTGCCTGGCTTGCCACGGCGCTGGCAAACTGGCAGACGTTGCCGTTGTGCACGGTGCCCAGTAATCAACGTCAGTTGATTCAGATGTAACAGGGAGTTGTCACCAGCAACCTGTTACCTCAAGCTTATGAAGCAACCCGGATATGGCAACATATCCGGGTTGTTTTTTTGAAGATATAAGTTGGTGTGCTAAAACCCTTGAGTTGAAAAAACTCTCTCTGTATTTAAAATGGATCTTATGAAAAATCGTTCTATTTCAAGCGCCTTCGTAGGCGCCGTGCTGTTGGCAGGTGGCTGGTCTATGGCTGCCCACGCTGCTGCACCTGCGCCGCAAGTGGCCGCAAGTCATGCCAAAGCGGCAGCCCCAAAAAACAAGGCCGCCCCCAAGGTCAAGCTGGTGGACATCAATACGGCTTCAGTCGAAGTACTCACTACCTTGCCAGGTATCACTGCTGAAGATGCCGCCAAGATCGTCGCCGGTCGTCCCTACGGGAGCAAGGCTTGGCTTGTCACGCAAAACGTGATCCCTGAAGCCAAGTTCCACAGCATCAGCGCTTTGGTGGTTGCCAAACAGCCGTTCAGCGATGCCTCCAAAAGCGTGGCCGTGTTGAAGAAGGCCCAAAAGGCGGCATCGAAGTAACCACGGGTGTTTTGTTTGTTTGTCCGGGATCGGGGTCGTGCGCGGAAAGTGGTGCGAGCGTGCTTGCTTCATTTTTTACTTTTGGCAAGCATGCTGTTCGCCTCGATACCCGTTCAAGCAGGTTCGATCGGTTTTTCGATCAGTTTCACCGGTGATGAAGTCAGCATGACCAATACCGGATCGGATGCGGCGTTTCAAGTTTCAGAATGGATGCTCGACTCGAACTTGCAATGGCGAGAGGTGCAGGTTCAACAAGGTAACCACGCCTACTTGCCACCTGGGCAGATTTTGAAAGGTCATCGGGTTGGACGTGCACCGGACACCAACCTGGGCCGGGCCGACCCGCTGTTGTTGGTTTTTTTTGATCAGGCGGGCAGCCGGATGGCGCAGCTGGCCTGGCGGCAGACACCGCAAACCCAACAGATTCCCCTGGAAGCCACACGTCATCACGAGCAGCTGGTGGTTGAGCCGGGTGCGGCTCATTTGCAAAAGACCGTGGCGAGCTTCGCAGTGGCCGTGCCCTACAACGGCATACAGCAGTTGTCCAAACCTTTGGCGTTGAACAACGCACCGCCCCCCAATCTTTTGCGGCATGTCTGGTCGACCGACACACCGATGGTGGTTAACACGGGTGCTGCACAAGGCGGGGCCTGGCTGGTACATGAGGATGCTTCTGGGGAACTGCGATTGCAGACGGTGCAGGATGGTGTGGCACGCGGTCAGGAGCAAGTGCCACGCTGGCTGATGTGGATTCGACGCTATTTCATGCAGCTTGCAGGCGTGTTGGCTGGAGCAGGGTTGATGGTGACCGCCGCGGGTTTTGTCTTACGGTCGCGCAAATTGCGCCATGCGGGTCATACCGCTTGACCGCCAGAGACCAAGTATTGAGCTCTACATGATAAATATGCCTGATTCCAAGTGGATGGCTTCGCGATTGCTTGACCTGGTGGTCGTCTTGCTGCCGGCGGTGCTGGTGGCTTCTATTTTGGGTGTTGGTTTGTTGTTGTCTAACAACTTGCCTACCGGCGGAGACACGGCCTCGCACCTGCTCTACGTCTGGACATATACCCACGAACTTCTTCCCCACGGCGACATCACCGCGTGGATGCCCGAGGTGTTTGCGGGCTTTGCTTTTCTGTCCTATTACTTTCCGCTGTCATTTATCAGCATTGCAGCGCTGGCCTCTGTACTGCCGTTCGCGCCTGCAATGAAGATTGGAATGTTTGCAGCGGCCATGTTGCTTCCGGGCGGCGTGTGGTTGGGAAGCGTTTATAGGTTGCGGCTGCCGCGCACGGTGGCCATTTGGGGTGTGTTGACCACATTGGCATTTTTGCTGCACGAGCAAAATTCGATCTGGGGCGGTAACCTGCTTTCAACTTTGGCTGGCGAGTTTGCCTACAGCTACGGCGTATTTTTTTCGGTGCTGGCACTGTTGGCGTGGCAACGCGCCATTGCCACAGGCCGTCACTGGTGGTTGGCGTCTTTGCTGGAGGCAGCAACCGGGTTTTCACACGGTTTTGCGCTCTTGATCACCGGGTTTGCGACAGTCGCCTTTTTGTTTGAGCGTCGCCATTTTTTGCGCAATCTGCGTTTGTTGGCAATGGGCCACGCCTTGGCTTTTTTCCTGTTGGCGGGCTGGTTGTGGCCAATGCTGGAAATGCATGGGCTGACCATTCCGAACGACGCGGCGTTTGACGTGTCGCGCTGGCAAGACCTGTTACCCAAGCCCATGCAACCTATTCTGATGGCCGGTGTGGTGGCGGCATTGCTATCAATAGCGATACACCTTACGCCCTATCTACGGGGGCTAGCGCCCGATTCAATTGAAATTTCCCGTGCTCGGCGTCATGCGGCTTTCATGGCCTGCGCGGCACTGTTGGCGGCTGCAGGATTCCTGGCGGGCGGCAGCATTGGCGTGGCCAATATCCGGTTTTTCCCTTTTGTATGGTTATTTGGCGGCCTGGCTTGCGCCTGGATGTGGGGGAGTTTGTTGCTGCAACTGGCTGGTGCGCTGCCGGCCCTCTCGCGCTGGGGTATGGGCCTGGTGGCTGCGGCGGCTGCACTGGCTTTGGTAGGCTGGATCAGCTTGCAAGTTGTGGCTGCGCCCGATTGGGGGTTGTGGAACCACAGTGGGCTAGAGACCAAGCCGCAGTGGCAGCGGCTCAGCCAGCTGTTGCCAGGGTTGTCGGGCAAACTGGACAGTCCACGACTGCTGTTTGAACATGACCCAGCCAACAACGACATCGGTTCCACCCGGGCACTTGAGTCTTTGCCCATGTTTTTGGGCAGCAGGCCGGTGCTGGAAGGTTTGTATATGGAGTCTGCCCCGGTGGGGCCGGCCATTTATCAGCTGCAAAGCGAGGTTTCAAGACGCCCTTCGTCACCGCTGGCGCGTTTTCCAAGTGGCAGCTTGGACCCGGAAATGGCGGCCAAGCATATGGAATTTTTGTATGCCAACGAGGTGTTGGTACGAAACGACGAAACCCTCAGGGCACTTTCAGCCAATACGTCCTTCACACAAGTGGCCGACGCTGCCCCGTTTTATGTATTCAAGCTGAAACAGTTCAACACGCATCTGGTGGATTTGGTCGGTGCAAACCAGCCTGCATTGCACTGGTTGCCCACAAAGGGCTGGATGGAGGTGGCCTTTCAGTGGTTTCGGTCACGCCAAAAGTTTGACAGCGAGCTGCCAGCTTTTCATGACGGTGCCGTGCCGTCAACCGTGGTGCCCGCCGCCATGGCGCAGATACATGATCTAAAAATGGACCGGAAGAGCATTCGCTGGCGCACCGACGCGGTGGGTAGCGCGCATTTGGTTCGCATGGCCTGGCATCCACGCTGGCAGCTTGCAACCAAGGGCAAGCTGTACCTGGCTGGCCCAGGCTTTATGTTGGTGGTGCCCGAAGAAGCCAATGTGGTGTTGGAATATGGTCATACCGCCGTTGGCATCAGTGGCATGGTTGCAACGCTGTTGGCTTTGCTGGTTCTGCTGGCTGTCATGTGGCGGGAGTGGCGAACAACTGGGTTAGTCAGCGGGTCGATGGCGTCTCAAAAGCTTGGCGTCGACAAGGATGGTGCCACGCACCAGCCCTGGCCGAGCCAATGGGTGGCGGCTGGTTGGCCGATGTTGCTGGTAGCCATGGGACTGTGGTTCCACTTGCATAATCCAGAACGTTTGTACGCCGATGCTTGGGTGCTGATGCGTTCCAATCAACATCAAGATGCCGCCGCAGCGTTTGATCGGGCTTTTCAGGCCCGACGAAGCGAGGCCAAGAAAGAAGAAGCGCTATTTTGGTCAGCCAGAGCGTATGAGCAGGCAGGCAAAGCAGATGAAGCTTTGAGTCGTTACCGCCAACTGGTGGCCACGTACCACGGGTATTGGCTGCCAGAGTCACTTTATACACAGTGGCGATTGGCGCGGGCCGCTGGTCTGCTGGGGGAAGCGCAGGCGGCATCTGAGAGATTGCTGGCAGAATTCCCTCATGACCGATGGGCACAACAGATAGGACAGAAGTAGCACCGTGAACTGGCCACTGATTAAACAACTTGCAAAGTACGGCACCGTGGGTCTGTGTGCCTTGGCGGTGGACGTTCAAATTTTCATGCTGTTGCGCCATGCGGGGGTGGACTTGGTGTCAAGCAACGTCGTGGCGCGTTTTGCGGGTGCAGTCACAGCGTACTGTGGCAACCACCTGTGGACTTTTTCCCAGTCAACCCACACCTCCGATTGGGTGCGATCAAGCTGGCGTTATGTCTTGGTCTGGACGGTGGTGACGCTGCTCTCGACATTTTTGATCAGTACATTGACCCGTTTCGGTGCCCCTGAGGCACCCAGTAAATTGATGGTTGAAATGATGATGCCCTTGCTGAATTTTTTCATCGCTCGCCGCTGGGTGTTTAAGAAGTAGCAAAAGAGGAGCTCTATCAACGCTGTTCACTGCAGTACTCGACTTGCCAAAGTGGGCTTTGATGGCCTTTAAGGCTTGCGTCGATATACTTTTTCTCAATGATGAATTCTTGTTATCTCTAGTCTCAAAGGAATTACCGTGTCACTCAAATTACGTTCCACATTGACCTTGGCGTTTGCGCTCACGATTTCCGCTTGTGGTGGCGGCGGTTCAAGCGGACCTGCAGACACGACCACCACAAGCACTCAGGCAACCACCACAACGACAACAACAGCGACTACCGATACGACAACGACGACGACTGTCGCTACCGGCACGACAACCACAACGACGACGTCGTCGACCTTGCTAAATACCAATTACCTTTACCTTGTCGACGACACCATCAGTTTTAACGATGGATTCTTGAATACTCCGTACACGCTTGCGCAGTTTCAGAGCGTGCCCGGCATAACGGTTAAATGGCCGCTATTCGACATTGCAGCACTCAGTTTTACTTTGGCTGATGGTGGCGGTTTTAATATTCCTGCTGGCCAGACGCTGAGTGCGGCGGCCTCCTTCGTGGATGTCGCGGCCGGTAGTCAAGGTGTTGTCAAACTTTACGTCAACGGCGTGACGATCACCCAACAGAGTGGCAGCATTGTGTTGACCGTGCCGGCCGCAGCGGTGGCGTGGGCCTATGGTGTGGCTACGGATGGCAGCGGTGCCGCCATTACAAACCTGAGCAGCACGATTTCCAACGCCACTGGGACTTTCAGCACAGTTGGCAATGTGTCCAGTCAAATTGTGTTGGGAAGCGCCTTGAACAGTGCCATTGGGACAACCAGCATGAGTGGTACTTACAAAGTGACCTTGGTCGTTACCAGTCTGCCGCTGCGAAAGGCAGATCAAACACCCCTTTCGACTTACACGATCAGCGTGCCCAAATCGCTGGCCGACACAAGCAATGTCACATCGATTACCGGGATGGGCCTGGAAGGCTACATCACGTTGGTTCCCCGATGATAAATTTCGACCGGAGGAGCTTTGACGGCCAAACTAATAGCGAAGATTTTGATCAGCGACAATAGTTGACGGTTTTTGCTGCACTAAACTGTCCCGACTTTTGCTGGTTTGCTGGTCAGATTAACTATTTTGGGGTTTTTATGCTACACAAATTCCGTCTACTCCCTTTGGCAGCGGTTGCCCTTGTGATTGCTGCCTGTGGTGGTGGTTCATCCGGGGGTGGCTCGCCATCAGTCATGACAAGCGGTACCGCGGTTGATGGCTACATTGTTGGTGCGACGGTATCCTGTAACGTAGACGGCACCGGGTTCCCTAGTGCGGCGAACTTCCAAGCTGATGCCGTGACCGATATCAATGGGCACTACCAATTTACCAGTGGCTGCCGTTCAGGGGTCATTGTTACCGGTGGTCAGAGCAAAGACACCGGTCTTTTGTTCAAGGGAATTTATAGGGCACCCGCTGGTGCGGCTGTTGTTTCTCCAATCAGCACCTTGGTTTCTGCGTTGATGGTCAGTGGCAACATGACTGCATTGGCTGCGCAGGACAAAATCAATCAGTCTCTGGGTTTGCCAGCCAATACCGACTTGCTCAATACAGATCCAGCAACAGCCAGCGGTACGGTTTACACCAACCCGGCGCTGATCCAGAGTCAGTTGATCGTGCAGCAATTGGTTCAGACCACCACACAAAATATTGCGGCCCTTGCGCCAGCGGCTGCAGATACAACGGCTATCTACGCCGCAAGTGCATCGGCATTGGCCAGTACCTTGGGCGGCAACTTGTTACCCTTGAACTCCACCAGCGGCGCTGGCGCAATTGCGCTGTCGCCTAGCGTGGTGACGTCGTTCATTGCAACCGCTGGTACCAACGCAAGTGCTTTAACCGGCGTTGCAGCCCCGATCAAGGCGCTGACGCCCACGACTGCGGCACAACTCGCTAATAAAACAGGCACGGCCGTCACAAATCTTGCGCAAAGCTATTCGACCGCAAGTACTGTGGCTGCCGTCACTCAGGTGACCGCCAATTCTCAAAGCAACACCAGCATCGCAACCAATTTGGCCACTGCTTTGCAGGTTTCTGGTGCTACGCTTACAACCATCAGTCCCGTGGCGTTGACACCCTCGGTGACGGTTGTACCCGCACCGGTTACTGATGTAACCACTACGACAACCACCACGACCTCGTCAACTGCTGCGACGACGACGACGACGACTTCGTCAACAGCAGCTACAACGACAACCACAACGACGACAACCACAACGACGTTGCCCGTGAACTCGTTGTATTTGGTCGGTGATGCGATCAAGTACAACAACGGTACATCTGCAACGTCCTACACATTGGCTGCATTTCAGACAGGTGCAGGTGTGGCAGTTCAGTGGCCTATCGCCAATACCGCTGCCATCCAGTTCACTTTGGCTCAGAGCGCTAACTTTACTGCTCCGACATCACCGGTGAGTGTGGCCTATTCGGTGACTGACACCGCAAGCAGTGCAAAGGTGAGTGCATACATCAACAACGTTGCGGTTAGCCAGAGCGGCGGCAATTTGGTGGTGTCCATTCCGAGTACAGCTACCGGAGGTGTGTACTTCAAGTCTACCGATGGCACAGAAGCATTGTGCAGCTGGGCGAGCTGTGGCGGTGGTTCGGCAAGCTCTTCTATGAGCACCTCAGGCAGTACGCTGAGCGGCATCACGATTGGACAAGCCATTAACAATGCTGCGGGGCATCTGACAAGCGCGACCGCGATGAATGGCAAATATGTGGTCACCATGGTGGTGTCAGGTCTGAATGTGATGCATGCGGATGGCACTGCATTGCTCAGTCAGAGCGTGAGTGTTCCTAATGGCACTGCCAATCCGATCATGATTACCGGGTCTGGCTTGCAAGGCTACATCACGGTAACGAACACAACGCCGACAACGACTACGACCACTGCAGCGACAACGTCGACCACGGCAGCAACGACCACTACGACGACAACCACAACGACATTGCCAGCCGTTTTGTCCTTTGGCAGTGATACGGTCAGCATTGTGGATGGCTCAGCGACCACTTCTTATAGCTTGGCCACCTTCCAAAGTTCAACTGGTATTTCGATGCCATGGCCTTCCAACAAAGCTTCTCTGCAGTTCACGTTGGGCAGTACCAGCACGTTTATTCCGGTTGCAGGTGGTACTGTGACCGCCGCCATGTCATTCATCGATCAAACCGCTGGCAGCTTCGGGCAAATCAAAGCGTTTGTTGACAATGTCCAAATCACAAAGGCAAGCAATGGTGCGATTACCGTCACTGTGATGCCATCGCCTTCGACCTGGTTCTACGGTTTGTCCAGTGATGGATTGACCGCTGCATCGACGCCATTCTCCACAAGCGTTGCAGGCATGACCAATACGATGAATGCCGGTCTTAACAGCATGGGCTTAGGTGGTTTGGTTGATGCGGTCAACAACGCCGGTAAGCTCTTCCCAGGCACCGGGAAAAAATATGCAGTTACTTTGGTGGTCACAGGTTTGGACCTGTACCAATCTAATGCTGCGTTGTTCCCGAACCTGTCTATCACTGTGCCAACATCACTCAGTGGGACCAGCTCCAAAGTGGTTTCCGGTCGTGGTATAACTGGCTTCATCACTTTGAATTGACGCCCAATATGCTATGAAGACCTTTGCTACACTGAAATCAATGGTTGGCAAGGGGCTAAAAAAGAAGCAAGCCATTGGCTTGCTTTTTTTTGCGGCCCTTGTTCCGACCCATGCCGCACCGCTGGATGCATTTTTGACGGCCTTGCCTGAGCAGATGGGGCAACAAGCCTATCTGGAAGTTGGCGCAGACCAGATGAACGCACAATTGGATTTTTTCAAAATTCGTGACAGCGACGCGCTCGCTGCGGGCACGCAGGCGGGGGATTACCACGGTAGCCATTTGGCCGGAGGTTGGCGCTTGACTGATAAAGTATGGTTGTCTGGCAGTTTGTTGCAACGCAACTTGAGTGGCCTTTCAAATACGTATAGTTTTGACAGTTGGCAACTGTCGGGTTTGTACAAGCTGCATGAAGCTGCCGGAAAGGTTCCAGCATTGGCGGTGCGCTTGTCTGCCTGGGGGAATGGCGCAAATGAAATCGTTGCTACGAAAATATGCGCAGCACCCGTAGTGGGTAACCCCACACTGTGTCAGACCAATGCACTTTTGGACAAGGTGAGCATTGCGAAGCCGGCTGACAGGGACTTGCAAGTCGATTTGATTGGTAGCTGGAAGCCCTCTCAAAATGTGGATATCAACGCGTTGCTAAGCCTAGGAAACACACAGCTGTCTTTTGGCGGACTCAGCGGTTTGGCGACCATTGACGGTGTGAGTTATCAGCTTAGCCCGGTTGGCAACGATATTTTGTTCACGGCTGCCGATGGGTCCCAGCGGATTGTCAAGAATGTCTACAACTCAAGTGAACTGTCCTGGCGGGGTAACTTTGCACAGCTGGGTGTGAGTACGACGTGGTATCACGGCCCGTGGACTGTGCGTGGAGGGTATTTGTTTTACGCAATCCAGCGCCAAGCCATTGATGATATTTTGAAATCACGCGGGTGGTCTGTGGTTCAACAAAATAAGACAGTTTCGCTGGAGGCCGCCTACCGGTTACGTCCGCATATGAGTGTGTTTGCACGCGGGCAGATCAGCAGTGCGTTGATCTTTAACGACATGCCCGTTATCTACAACGCTTTTTCATCTGACCTGGTTGGTGGAAAGTATTCCATTTATACCGTGGGTTTACGCGCCGATTTTTGATCCAAAGCCAGCTGAACTCCCGTCTTATTCTAATTCGCATTAAAAACAGAATTTAAAATCCAGTCCCAGGCAGTAATCGACTTAACGACTTGAGGTGATTGCTCGAGGTGCTGTAGCCCCTGAAGTAGTTGCCTCTCCAGGGCGTCCATACTGTCAAATGCCTGGTTGTGAAAGTACTTTTCCCGCAGCTCATCCAAAATGTGCTCTTGCGGATTGAGTTCAGGTGAGTACGGCGGCAGGAAATGAAGTCGCAGGTTCTCTGGCAAGGCAAAGGTCCCGCTCTTGTGCCAACCTGCGCCGTCGACCACCATAATAATATTTTCATCTGGATACCGTTTGCCAATTTCTGTGATGAACAGTTGCATACATTCCGTGTTGACCAGGGGTAGCACAAGCGGATCGAATTTCCCGTCTGCTGGGGAGACTGCGCCGTAGGCATAGGTGTACTG
>CAIOAQ010000302.1 GCA_903856025.1 uncultured beta proteobacterium | reverse complement strand
GGCTCCGTGGATGAAGCCGTGGACAACCTGGGCGTGCAACTGGATTACTTTGTGTCACCTCACGTATTTGTCACCGGCCAGGGTTTGGCCGCCTACCGTGGTGATGCCGGTGCCTACATGACCGGACAAATCGGCGTGGGTGCGCAGCAGCGTTTGGGTGAGCGCTGGTTCGTGGAAGCTGAAGCGCTGGTAGGTGCGGCTGGTGGTGGTGGTTTGGCCGTTGGAGGTGGTTTTGTCGTGCAAGGCAATGGCTCGGTGGGATACCGCATGTCCGATACCACCTCTTTAATGGCGACAGTGGGTCGAATCCAGTCACCAGGCGGGGAATTCAAAGCCAACGTGATGGGCCTGTCGCTGGCGTACCAGTTCACGGGTTATCGCAAGAAGTAATGATGAAGCTTGCCACCTGGAACGTCAATTCGCTCACCGTGCGTCTGCCGCAGGTGCTGGACTGGCTTGGCACGCACCCGGTCGATGTGCTGGCTCTGCAAGAGCTCAAAATGACGGACGACAAGTTCCCGCACGCGGCCTTTAAGGCCGCAGGCTACCACTCGGTTTGTTTTGGCCAGAAGACGTACAACGGTGTGGCACTGATCAGCCGCGCCCCGGCGCAGCAGGTGGAGCGGAACATCCCCGGTTTTACCGACGACATGGCACGGGTGATCAGTGCCACGTTTGCACGGGAGCCCGGTCCAACTGCGACTGCGGACGACACGGGTCAAACCATCCGCGTGGTGGGTGCGTACTTCCCCAACGGCCAGGAACCAGGCAGCGACAAGTTTGAATACAAGCTGGCGTGGCTCAAAGGCTTGCGAGCCTGGTTGCGTGCCGAAATGGTGAACCACCCCCATCTGGTGCTGATGGGCGACTACAACATCACGTTTGACGATGCCGATGTCTGGGACCCCGAAGGCATGCGTGACCAGATTCATTGCACCGACGAAGAGCGCTACGAGCTCAATGCACTGATCACACTTGGCCTGCATGACGCACACCGCCTGTTTGCGCAGCCACCCAAAAGCTATTCCTGGTGGGACTACCGGGACTTCGGTTTCCGGCGCAACCACGGCATGCGCATTGACCACATCTTGATCAGCAATGCCCTCAAACCCCAGGTAAGCGCTTGCTGGATTGATAAAACCCCACGCAAAAATGAGCGACCCAGCGACCACGCACCGGTCGTGGTGGAGCTCGTCTGGAGGCCCCTATGATGCACTAAGCAGCTATAGTTTTTATAGCTTCTTGCGCTTTATTTACGAGGGATAGAGGCCAATTTTACTCAAGGCCTAGCTCCTGGATCTTGCGCGTGATGGTGTTGCGGCCAATGCCCAGTTTCTGCGCGGCTTCAATGCGCCTGCCTCGGGTGGCAGCAAGTGCCGCCCGGATCAGACAAGACTCGAAGCGCGCCGTCAACACATCCCATACATCGGTGCGATCGGTGGCCAGCAGCGCGGCAGCCTCTGCATCCAGCCCGTGCTCCCACGTTGCCACTTCCTCCACCACACTGCCAGGGGCCACCGCAGCCACCGCCGGAATGGGCTCGTCCGAATTTGGAGCCACCGAGACGGGCGTTGCGGTCTGTGAAGCCATCGTCAAAAAGACTGGTGC
>CAIOAQ010000301.1 GCA_903856025.1 uncultured beta proteobacterium | reverse complement strand
CTTTCCACCCCCGCCGGGGCGGAAAGAGGAGCCAACTGCCCTATTTGGCCGACGCTGTTAACCGAGGTCTTACACGCCGTGGGGCAGCGAGGGAGTTTTTTTAATTCGAGCTTGGCCCCTTTTTCCCGCTTTAAGAGGGGGGCGAGCTCGAATTTTCAGCTTTTTCCTTATTTGCGAACTTCGTACCAGTTGTTGAAATCAATTCCGTGAGTGGACACACCTTGGATTGTGGTGACGAGGTATTCCTCGTCGGTAATTTGCCATTTGGTTGCCGCCTTCGATGGGGTAAGTCGTTTATCGACAGGGGTGTGATTGGTCGAAATCACCCACTTGATGCGAACGGTGTCATCCTTCACTTCGTGGGTGAGCAGTGGTTCATAGTCGCCAACCGAGTCTTTTTGTCTTCGTTCTCGTTGCCACTGCAATTGGATGTCGTGGGTCTTGAAGTACTCCCGCATGATGGTGTGAATGTCGATGTTCTCCAGGATGAACTCTCGTCCGTCCTTGAGTTTCCAGCGCACATGAAGCGGGTAGTAGGCCTGGAGGCCAATAATGGTGGCTGAAGCCCTGCTGCTCACCGAAATGTTTTGCCAGGTACGCTGTCTGGAATACAAACCAGAATAGGACTGCGCCTGCTCCACATTCACAAAGTCCTCTTTGGTTTGCGAGATGCCCCATGCGTAATCAGGCGACCCGCCAGGGAAGTAATCCCGCCCTTGCGCTGCACCACCGTCAGACCCGCTGGCGCAGCCACTTAAGAACAGTGCACCAAGGACGAGAAAAGCGAGAAAAGGGGCCAGGCTCGAATTTCTCGAAGCTCGGATTTTGTTGGACCCACAATCCGTGACAAACTGCCTCACGACGGGTAAGACCTCGAAAAAGAATCTCGGCCAAATAGGGCAGTTAGCTCCCTCTTCCGTCCCGGCGGGGCGGGAGAGGGCGGGGGGAATACGAAGGGACTTCCCACTTTCTGGTAACGGCATCAAGTGCCAAGATTGGTTTTTGGAAGTCAATCTACAACCTTTGAAAGGGGAAGTCCCATGAGCGAGATTACACGAGTTGGCGTTGATTTGGCAAAGAACGTTATCCAGGTTCATGCCGTCGATATCTCGGGCAAGCTGGTCACGAATCGATCTTTGCCGCGTGGCAACTTTATGGTTTGGTGTGCCAAACTGCCCCCAGGGTGTTTGATCGCAATGGAGGCGTGCTCCAGCGCGCACCATTGGGCGCGCAAGCTTGTGGCGCTGGGACTGGATGCACGCATCATCGCAGCGCACTTGGTCGCGCCTTATCGGCTGCAAGGCAAGGGTGGCAAGAATGACGCCAACGACGCAGCCGCCGTTTGTGAAGCCGTAACGCGCCCGAACATGCGCTTCGTGCCGATCAAAACCGTCTCCCAGCAAGGCATGCTGTGCGTACACCGGTTGCGCGAAGGCTTCAAGGTGGAGCGTACCGCCTGCATCAACCGCATTCGCGGCCTGCTGGCTGAGTTTGGCTTGGTGTTCGGGCAAAGCCCTGAGGTCTTGCACCAAACGCTGCCCGATGTACTTGAGGATGCCAGCAACGAACTTGCGGGCATGGCCCGACTGGTCATTGAACGGGCTCAAGAGCAGTGGCGTGAATTGGACGAGCACATCGCCTGGTGCGACGCGCGCATTGGCGCTCACATTAAGCTTGATGCGCAGGCCAAAGCGGCCATGCAACTCCAAGGCGTGGGAGCGGTTACCGCCTCTGCCTTGGTCGCGACAGTGGGTGACTTCAAGCAGTTCAGATGTGGCGCGCAGTTTGGCGCCTGGCTGGGACTGACACCCAGGCAAAACTCCAGCGGAGGCAAGTTTAAGCTGGGGGGCATCACCAAACGGGGCGACATGTACCTGCGAAGTTTGTTGATTCAGGGTGCCAAGTCGGCGGTCATGACGGCACACCGGCGTGACGATCCGATCTCGCGCTGGGCGCATCAATTGCGCCAGAAGTCGGGCTGGCAGAAGGCCGTGGTTGCTCTGGCCAACAAGAATGCGCGCATCCTGTGGGCCGTGATGGTCAAGGGCAACTCCTTTGATGCGCACCATGTAAGCGTCAAACCCAATATCGCCACAGCATAGATCAACACCAATCATTTGAGAATTTCTTGCCAGATGTGAAGCCAAAGATGCAACAAACAGGTCAGACCGGCAGCCGACAAACTCGACACTCACAATGTGGCACCCATGGCGGTGACCACGCGGGGGAATGGAGCTCGGCTGAGCGGTTCGTATCTGGGTCCGCACTGACACTCAGTGCAACAAGGCCGACAGTAGATGTGCAGTCTGTTCCTCGTTTTAAGCAGCTTCTGATCACGCCAACGCAAGAAATACCGGTTATCAAGGAAAGAAGTCCACCAACTTCGCTTGACTGCGTGGGAAGTCCCAGTAGTGTGAGTGGGGG
>CAIOAQ010000300.1 GCA_903856025.1 uncultured beta proteobacterium | reverse complement strand
TCAAGGCCAATGCACGTGGATTTCGCAATTTCACCAATTACCGCGCAAGAATTTTGTTTCATTGTGGAAAGCTGAACTTGGCGATGGCTTGAAAAATCACAGTGAATTCAACGAAGCTCCCAAATTTTTGATATTTCTTAGGCAATGCACTCAATTGGTTGATCAATAACACCTTGCGCAAGATACTCATTTGACACCACTTTCCGTTGAAAGTGCCGATCCCATCCCTGACTGGTACGTCGCCTGCGTCACGTAAAAAACAGGAGCGCACTGCATTTCTTTTCCAAACTTCGCTACTTCTTCGTAGCCTAAAAACCGAGAGAAGCTAACAAGTCATCCACATCGTTTTGCTTAAGGGCGTTTTCAGCGGTTTGAGGCCCATCAAGTTTATGGGTTTCAATTGAGGGCATCGCTTGCTCTAAGTCCTCTGAGGCTACCACCTCAGGCGCACTGTCGATCAAAAGGTGAACCAACTGCATCTCGGTGCGGTTGATGATATCGATGACTCTCTTGATCACTTGACCTGACAAATCCTGAAAATCCTGCGCCATCATGATGTCGCTAAGCACCTCGCTTTGCTTCACAGAAAATGTCCCGGTTCGCTCTGCAAACTTGCTGCAGCCTACCAAAAGGCCACGCGCTTTCTGCAGCGTCAAATCATCTTGACTTGCAAATTTTGAGAGCGAAGCACTGAGCGCATCTGCACGAGTGCTGAGATCGTCACATTCAGGTTTGGCAGCTTCAACCAGAGTAAGGACCTTATTTGCAGCGTCTTCTGTCATTTGACCGACATATGCGAGGCGATCCCTCGCATGCGGAATTTCCTCCACTATGTCATGCAAATGGTTGCTGCCCAAAACGGTCAGTGCTTCATGCATCTCTCTGGTAATCGCACCCAGTCTTGCGTAGGCTTCATCTTTGCTTATTGGGGTAGGCATGGCGTGAACACAATTGTTATTCCTAGTATTACATCTCAAACCCTCAAGGCACCGACTGCGTTTGATCAAATGCAAGTGAAACTTCGCGGACTTTGCGCGGTGATTGCCATGGGGTGAGACCAAAATGGGTGAAAATAGCCCTTTGATCGTTGGATATACATGTGTTGAGAGTCATTGATGGCTTCTGAGCTTAGATTTTTGGTCGTGGACGACTTTTCGACCATGCGTCGAATCATTCGAAATTTGCTCAAAGAAAGCGGCTTTGCCAATGCCGAGGAGGCTGAAGACGGTGCCGTTGCGTTGCGCATGCTCAAAAATGGCAGCTATGATTTCGTCGTTAGCGATATCAACATGCCCAACATGAACGGGTTTCAATTGTTGGCTGAAATCAAAAAGGATGACAAGCTAAAGAAACTGCCGTTCTTGCTTGTGACTGCGGAAGCCAGAAAAGAGGACATTGTTCTGGCTGCCCAGCAGGGGGCTTCAGGCTATATCGTCAAACCCTTTACCAAAGCGACTCTTGAGGACAAGGTGTTAAACATTCTCAAGAGAATGGGTTTGTGTTAGCTGGCATTTGAGCAGTCATTTCGAAGAATTCATTGTCGGGAACGCGCCTTTTGCTTCCAATGGGTGAGGACTCCAAGTTTCCCTTTACGATTGTTGTGTCAGCGACTCCCGCTGTTGACCTCTATGCCTGATTCAAAATCTCTCGATCTAGATCCCCCACCAGCTAATGATCTTGTTCATGGTGTTAGAGACAGTCCTGCACTGCTGTCGGCTCATTCGATGTCAGTACCTTCTGCGAACGACGTTTCAGTTGCGGTAGCAATAGGCGTATTGCTGAGCGGTTAAGAGTTAATGGTCGAGCTAAGGCGATGACCAGCGCAGGATCCGTTTTTCAGGGAAAAATTGTTGATATGTCCGTGACCTGCATTTCTGTTCTGATGGGCGACAAGCCTGCCGAAAAGCAAGTGGTGACTCTGCACTGTAATATCTTCCACAAAGGGCAGTCTCACGTATTTCAGATTAAGGCACTAACCGTCTACGCCATACTGTCCAGTGGCTGTTTCAAGGTTGGATTCCAGTTTGAGCCCAACAATGCTGATGCGAAGAAATTCATTTGCCAACTTATTGCATGACGAATGAGCGAGTACAAGGAACATATGAGCGCACACAATTGCATCGGTGGCAATAAGCAATGATCATGTGCTTAAAAAAACAGCCGCCTTACCCATATTGAGAACAGTTGCCGCCCTTATTTTTCGACCCAAGGTAGCTCCAGTGCAAATCGCAACAGATCTTGCTACTCATTGGATCCGATAGACTGCAACCAAAATTTCGCGTGATGCAGGACAATTTGCTTACAAAACGATATGCGTGAGGCACTTCTTAGTCAGCGCCATTTTCTTGGAGAACAGTTGCATTTGCTTGCAAGCCGCACAGTAGATCATGCGTCGCCATGGATATGAGAACGCCAAGCAAGTGAAAGCGAAGCTACAGAAAATCCGCGAGAAAATTGCACTCTGAGCTGTACTCCGAGTGGCAGCAATGTAGAACCAAGTTCACTGAAAGTCCGCAATGGAGCGACACAGTCCAAAGTCGGCAACTGGTCAGTTTCAGTCTTAACCAGCGCCGAAATAAACACCACATTGCCGATAATCACTTGCCGCCTTCTAAGTCGGCTTTGGAGGGGGCAGTTCGGCAAACTCGATGACTGGACCCAGCCCTAAGGAGTCCGTCGGCGGCATCTGTTTGGGCGATTGAAAAATACAGAAATCAACCGCTTCTGGCTATCGACAGTGCATGGTCACGGCGGCAATGGTCAAGACGCCCACATCACGGGCCAATCGGGCAATGACCGGAGCCATGCCTGCACCGGTTCATCGGGGTTGTTGGACGCGCGCCCGGGTTTCATACCCAGCTCAGGGAGCCTTGCCCGAGCGCTCCACCTGCGCCAACCATGCCTCAATGTCTTTCACCACCTGATCTGCCACGCCGGTGAGCGCGTGCACGCCGCCGCCAGCATCGGGGGTGGGCGCAGCCAATTGTGCGGTGAAGTTGCGCTGGGCCAGCAGGGTTTCGCCAGCCGCACTGCGTTGGGTGGCGGTTGCCCGCAGACGCAGCACGCCCATGCTCTTCTCGGCAGATTCAAAAATCTGGCTGAATTCTTCCAACTCAAGGTGCAGGCCAAGAAGGATTGGCGGCTGATCGGCTTGAAGTGCCAAAGTGATTTCCCCCGGCGACACCACCGCACGGTGCTGCCCCAGCTGCGCGTGCAAACGTTGCTCGATCAACTGGGCCGGTGGCATGCTCCAGCGCGCCAAGGTATAGGGCCTGAGCTGCTGCGCGTCGGCGTAACCCAGACGGTAAAGAACGGCGGTGCCGCCAAGCGCGGTGCTGGCTTTGACGCTGCCAAGCTCCAGCGGCGGCAGATTGGCCAACCTGGTGCTGGCTTGGGTTTGCAAGATGCCAGGGCCAAAGTCGTACACCGCCGGGGCGCTGGCAGGGCGCGGCAGGGCGCAACCCGTCAACGCCAAAAATATTACGAAAATTAACGATCTAGCCCCCGTGTAACTTGCGTAAGCAGCTCTTGTTTTCATAGTGATTGACTGTATTTTGGATGGCCCATCAGCGTTGGATGGGCGGGGGTGCGACAAAACCGGGCTCGCCGGGGCCTGGCAGCAGGGCCGGTTTGCCCAACAGCAAGGCCTGCGGGTTGTCGGTGAGGGTTTGGGTCAGGTCACCCAACTGCCGGGTGGTGCGGGCCGCGTCCTGCACCGCCTGGTCCACGCGTGGCAAGGTGTTGACGCGCAGGCTTTGACCGGTCGCCACCAGCACGTCCGCGCCCAGATGGAGCTGGTCTAGCGTGCCGCCGGGCGCGTTCATGCGCTGTGTCACGCGTTCAAAGGACTGCGCCGAGGTGCGCGCCGCATCGGCACTGTCGCCCACGCGGTAGGAAGTCGCCTGGATGGTGTCCAAGGTCTCGTGGCTGGACTGGATCAGCGCCGGCAAGGTGCTGCGGGTCTGGGCGGTGAGTTGTTGGAGTTCAGCTGCAGCCTGGCCAATGTGGCCCACAGCGTTCATCAGCGCCTGCTGGTTGCCCGGTGACAGCAGTTGGTTGACGCGTTCGCTGGTTTGCTCCAGCTGGACCAACAGGTGTTCGCCCCGGTCGGTCAGCTGACTCAGCAAACCAGGTTTGAGGGTGATGCGGCTGCCGGGGGGCAGTGGCGTGGAAGCGGCATGAACGGAGGCACCTGCAAGGGCAATGTCGCTGAGCTGGATGAACGCCAGCCCGGTGACCCCCTGGAAACCCAAACTCGCGACGGTACGGGTGTTGATGGGGGCGCTGTCGTCCACATCAATGCGCACCAGCACCTGGCCAGGGGCCTGCGGGTCCAAGCCAATAGCGCTGACCTTGCCCACTTGCACGCCCAGGTAGCGAACATTGGCTTGCAGCTGCAAACCGCTGACGTTGACCGCCCCTGAGAGTTCGTAGCTGTGCAGCGCGCGGGTGTCGCGCGTGAGCCAGGCCGCCAGGCTGATCAGGACAGCGCCGAGCAATAGCACGAATGTGCCAGCAGCCAGCGCGTGGGACTTGTTTTCCATGGGTCGTTTTTAACCTGCTTTAGGTAAGTCTTGCAACAAGGTGCGGGCACGTTGGCCGCGTGCACCCCAAAAATAGTCCTTGATGAAGGGGTGCGGGTTGGCCATGACGTGTGCGGCAGTCCCGACGGCGACGATGTGTTTGTCAGCCACCACAGCGATGCGGTTGGAGAGTTGCAACAGGGTGTCCAGGTCATGGGTGACCATCACCACCGTCAGGTCCAGTTCCTGGTGCAAAGATTTGAGCAATGCACAAAACTCGTCGGCACTGCCGGGGTCCAGGCCAGCGGTGGGCTCATCCAGCAACAACAAGGGCGGGTCCATCACCAGGGCGCGGGCCAGCGCCACGCGCTTGATCATGCCGCCCGACAAATCAGCCGGCATTTTGTAGGCGGCACTGGCGTCCAGCCCCACCATGCGCAGTTTGACCATGGCCACGTCCTGCACCAGTCTGGAGGGCAGGGTTTTGAGCTCATTCAAAGGAAACGCAATGTTGTCGAGCACGTTGAAGGCCGAGAACAAGGCACCATGTTGAAACAGCATGCCGACCCGGCTGGCAGCGCCCGCGCGGCCCATGCGCGACGCGTCTTCACCCAACACCGTCACCCGACCCCGTGCCGGGGTTTCCAGCCCGAGTATCTGGCGCAGCAACACGGTTTTGCCACTGCCTGAGCCGCCCACCACCGACAACAATTCACCGGCATCAATGCGCAGGCTCAAATCCTGGTGAATGACCGCGTCCGCCCCACCGGAGTGAAACACCGACCAAAGTCTGTCAATCTCAACCACAGGCTCGCTCATATGCCCACATTCTTGAACACCACAGCACACAGCGCATCCACCAACAACACCACGGTGATGCTGGTGACCACCGACGCGGTGGTGCCTTGACCCAGGCTCTCGGTGTTGGGTTTGACGCGCAAGCCATAGTGGCAACCGATCAGCGCAATCAGCACGCCAAACACCACCGATTTGCCCACGGCCAACCACAGGTTGCCAATGTCCACCGCACGCGGCAGAGCGGTGAAAAAGTACGCCGGTGTAACCCCCAGCACCGAATCGGCGGCCAACATGCCGCCCAGCAAGGCCGCCAGGGTGGTCCACACGCTGATCAAAGGCATGGCCACCGCAAGCGCCAGCGCACGCGGCAACACCAGGCGGTAGCCCTTGGGGATGCCCATGACACGCATGGCATCGAGTTCTTCCGTGACCCGCATCACCCCAATCTGCGCGGTGATGGCCGAGCCGGACCGCCCGGCAACCAGGATCGCGGCCAGCATCGGCCCCAGTTCCCGAATCAGACCGATGCCCAAAATATCCACAATGAAGGTGTCTGCGCCAAACTGGCGCAACTGGCGCGACATCAGGTAGGCCAGCACGATGCCGATCATGAAACCCACCAGGGCGGTCACCGGCAAGGCCGTCGCCCCGATGCGAAACAGATGGCCAGAAAAATCCCGCCACGGCCCGCGTTTGGGTGCACGCACCAGCGCGATGGTGTCGATCAGCAACTGCCCCATCAGTCGCAGCAAACCCACGATGTGGTCCCACAAACGCCAAAGACGTTCACCCAGTCTCAGAAACATCAGCCAGAGCGAAACAGGTGGGCGGCTGAGCTCGCCAGCGCTGAAATGCGCCACCCGCTCCAGCATGGACCGTTGCCCCGGCGTGATTTGAAGATTTGCGGGCCATTGGCGACCCCAGTGGTTCCATAACCACTGTGCGCCGGTGTGGTCCAGCCGGGTCAGGTGCGTCAAATCCCATGCGAGGCTGGTCGGGACGGTCAAATCGCCGAGCGCCTGGCTGATGCGTTGCCAAGCCGCAGGTTCGGCCAGCCCAGCGGCGCTCCAGCTGCCACCCAGCACGGCACACGGGCCGTTCGGGCCTGGCTGCAGATGGAGTGTGGGCGGCGTTTCTTGCATGGGGTGCATCGTAGCGGCAATGCAGGCGACAGGCCAGGTCCGCTTGCGGCGGCACAATGCTTGCACCCCGAAGTCGAACCCATCCAGGAACGCACCATGAGCCACACTTTTGACTACATCATCGTCGGCGCAGGCACCGCTGGCTGCCTGCTGGCCAACCGCCTGAGCGCCGACCCAAACAAGCGTGTGCTGCTGATCGAGGCGGGTCGCCCTGACAACTACCACTGGATTCACATCCCGGTGGGCTACCTGTATTGCATCGGCAACCCGCGCACCGACTGGCTCTTCAAGACCGAGCCCGACGCAGGGCTCAATGGCCGCAGCCTGCGCTACCCGCGAGGCAAGGTGCTGGGCGGCTGCAGCAGCATCAACGGCATGATCTACATGCGTGGCCAGGCGCGTGACTACGATGCCTGGGCCGAGCACACTGGCGACCCGTCCTGGAGCTGGAAGTCGGTGTTGCCGGATTTCATGGCGCATGAAAATCACTATAAATTGGATAGCTATAACACCAACATCGACGCGGGACAGACATCTAAAAAGCTTGCAACATTCAGCCAGCACCATGGCAGCGGTGGCGAATGGCGGGTCGAGAAGCAGCGCCTGCGCTGGGACATTCTGGATGCCTTTTCCCAGGCCGCCCAACAGGCAGGCATTCCCGCCACCGACGACTTCAACACTGGCAACAACGAAGGGGTGGGCTACTTTGAAGTCAACCAGAAAAGTGGCTGGCGCTGGAACACCACCAAAGCGTTTTTACGCCCCGCTTGCACCCAACGCCCCAACTTCACGCTCTGGACTTCGGCCCAGGTGGCGCAACTGGTCATAGAACGCCAGCCCAACGGCCAACTGCGCTGCACCGGGGCACAGGTGCAAACGCCCACCGGCCGGGTGACGGCCAGCGCCAGCGGCGAGGTGGTGTTGTGCGCGGGCAGCATCGGTTCACCCCAATTGCTGCAACTCTCAGGCATTGGGCCGGCCGACCTTTTACAACAGCACGGCATCACCGTGCTGCATGACGCGCCAGGGGTTGGCAGCAATTTGCAGGACCACTTGCAGATCCGCTCGGTGTACAAGGTGCAGGATGTCAAAACGCTCAACATGATGGCCAACTCGCCCTGGGGCAAAGCCATGATTGGGCTGGAATACGCCTTCAAACGCAGCGGCCCGATGAGCATGGCACCGAGCCAGCTGGGCGCTTTCACGCGCAGCGATGCCAGCCAGCCCTACCCGAACATCGAGTACCACGTGCAACCCCTGAGCCTGGAGGCGTTTGGTGAGCCGCTGCACAACTTTCCCGCGTTCACCGCCAGCGTCTGCAACCTCAATCCGAGCAGCCGGGGCCATGTGCACATCAAGTCGCCCGACTTTGCCCAGGCCCCGGCGATCGCACCCAATTACCTAAGCACCGACGCAGACCGCAAAGTAGCAGCGGATTCCTTGCGGCTGACGCGCACCATCGTGGCCCAACCGGCGCTGGCCAGCTACCAGCCGCAAGAGTTCAAGCCCGGCGTGCAGTACCAAACCGATGCCGATCTGGCCCGGCTGGCCGGTGACATTGCCACCACCATTTTTCACCCGGTAGGCACCACCCAAATGGGGCCGGACGGTGACCCGCTGGCGGTGCTGGACAGCCACCTGCGGGTGCGTGGCCCCGGCGGTTTGATTGCCGGCCTGCGCGTGGTGGATGCGGGCGCCATGCCCATCATCACCAGTGGCAACACCAATTCACCAGCGCTGATGATGGCCGAAAAAGCGGCACGCTGGATGGTGACCGGGCAGTGAGACGGCCTGGAACGGCCACCCCAGCGAACCAAGGGTGAACCCGGTAAAGGGTATTTCCTAATGGTTTAGTACCGGTTTCGGGCATAAAGTCGCGCCATCTGCTGCTCAGCGCAACTGAGCAGTATGAGAGGCCCCAGGAGAATAGACCCGTGAGGGTTAAACAATAAACCAGATCAGGCACCGGCAACCCCGGTGCCTTTTTTAATTCTTGATAACAATTGGCCTGTAGCCCTCGCAGAATAAGCGCAAGCAACTATTGTTTTCATAGCAGCCATTCCCCTGATCGAATGCGACAATGGGAGTATGGAATTACTCATTGTCTCTGTAGCCTCCCTGTTTGCCGGATTTGTGGACTCGATCGTCGGCGGTGGCGGGCTGATTCTGATCCCGGCGCTGTTTGCCACGTTCCCCAACGCCCACCCCGCCACCCTGTTCGGCACCAACAAGGGAGCGTCCGTCTGGGGCACCGGCTTTGCCACCTGGCAATACAGCCAGAAGGTACAGATGCGCTGGGCAGCCTTGTTGCCCGCCGCCGGTGCAGGGCTGGTCGCGTCGTTTGCCGGGGCTTGGCTGGTGACCGTGATCTCGCCCGAGTTTTTGCGAAAAGTCCTGCCTTTCGTGCAGATCGGAGAGCACACGTCTGAAC
>CAIOAQ010000299.1 GCA_903856025.1 uncultured beta proteobacterium | reverse complement strand
TGCATCGCGGTGCTCATGAAACGGTCGACAAAAATGGCACCGGTAGCCTTGTCCACTTCGTATTTCACGGGGTCGGCGTTCATCGGGATCTCGATGATCACGTTGAATGCGTCGGGAAGCTTGTTGCCAGGGGTAACGTTGTCGAGGGACATAGAAGGTCTCTTTAATGATGAAAATCAAAAACAGTAAGGATTAACCCTGATTTTACTTACGTACCACTTGCGAGCCTCCTAAATGGGGGCTTTTCGCGGTAAAGTCCGGAGGTTGGCCAATCGCTCTTGCACACCCATGGGTGCCGTTTGACGAGGAAGCAACGCAGCGGTGGTGCCGAATGCGTTGCACCACCACCTCGCGAAACAACAGTCAGGAGATTTTTTATGACAGGCAACTCAGCGCTGATTTTGGCGCTTATCTGCGGCTTTATAGCCGTCGGCTACGGCTTTTGGGCACGTAGCTGGATTCTTTCCCAGGACGCGGGCAACGCCCGCATGCAAGAAATTGCTGCAGCCATTCAAACCGGTGCAGCGGCCTATTTGGCTCGGCAATACAAAACCATCGCCGTCGTCGGTGTGGTTTTGGCCGTGCTCATTGCCGTGTTTCTTGATAGTCTGAGCGCAGTAGGCTTTGTCGTTGGTGCCGTTCTTTCCGGCGCTTGCGGTTTCATCGGCATGAACGTGTCGGTCCGCGCCAACGTGCGTACTGCACAAGCTGCTACCAAAGGCATTGGCCCAGCGCTTGATGTTGCCTTCCGTGGCGGTGCCATCACCGGCATGCTGGTGGTGGGTCTCGGTCTGCTGGGTGTCACTGGTTTCTTCTGGTTCCTGGTGGGCAATGGCACTCCAGCACCGGATCAAAACCTGGCGCACTTGCTCAACCCTCTGGTTGGTTTTGCTTTTGGCTCCTCACTGATTTCCATTTTTGCCCGTCTGGGCGGTGGGATTTTCACAAAAGGCGCTGACGTGGGCGCTGATTTGGTGGGTAAGGTCGAAGCCGGCATTCCTGAAGATGACCCTCGCAACCCCGCCGTGATCGCCGACAACGTCGGTGACAACGTGGGCGACTGCGCTGGTATGGCAGCTGACTTGTTTGAAACCTATGCTGTCACATTGATCGCCACCATGGTGCTTGGCGCCTTGCTGGTGACTGGTGCAGGCATGAGCGCTGTGGTTTATCCGCTGGCACTCGGTGCGGTGTCCATCGTGGCCTCCATCATTGGTTGTTTCTTTGTCAAGGCCTCGCCTGGCATGAAAAACGTGATGCCTGCGCTGTACAAGGGCTTGGCTGTGGCGGGTATCCTGTCACTGGTAGCGTTCTACTTTGTGACGCAATCCGCATTACCCGCAACTTTGACATTGGCTGACGGCAAAGTCATCAGCAGCATGAGCTTGTTCTGGGCTTGTGCGGTTGGCCTGATCTTGACCGCCGGCTTGGTGGTGATCACCGAGTATTACACCGGCACCCAATACCCGCCCGTGAAGCACATCGCGCAAGCATCTACCACCGGCCACGGCACCAACATCATTGCTGGCCTGGGCGTATCCATGCGCTCCACCGCCTGGCCAGTGCTGTTTGTTTGTATCGCCATTTACACCGCGTTCTCGATGGCCGGCTTGTACGGCATTGCGATTGCAGCAACCTCCATGCTCAGCATGGCCGGTATTGTGGTGGCTCTTGACGCTTACGGCCCCATCACTGACAACGCCGGTGGTATTGCCGAGATGTCTGAAATGCCAAAAAGCGTGCGTGACATCACTGACCCGCTGGATGCTGTGGGCAACACCACCAAGGCGGTCACCAAAGGCTACGCTATCGGTTCTGCCGGTCTGGCTGCGCTGGTGTTGTTTGCTGACTACACCCACAAGCTGGACGCTTATGGCACACATGTCACGTTTGACTTGAGCAACCCGATGGTCATCATTGGTCTGTTCAT
>CAIOAQ010000298.1 GCA_903856025.1 uncultured beta proteobacterium | reverse complement strand
CAATCAAGGATGCGATAGCCGAAGGCCATCTCTGCCGATACTTCTATCACCCCGTGTTGGTGAAACTGAACGAAAAGGAAGCTGAGGAATATTGGAGTCTTACCATGGAAATTGCGCGCGCAATTCCAAGTGATGAGAACGGGGAAATGAGTGAGCGATTGAAACAATTGCTGATCCGCAGGGCTCGCTTGCTCGCCGCCGCAGCCGAAAAGTTGCCAATGCTCAAAAAAATTGTCACGGAGCAGAAAGAGCCGGTTCGTAAGGCGCTGATTTATTGCGGTGATGGCCGGGTTGAAAATCTTGAAGATGGGTTAATGGAACGGCAAGTTATGGCTGCTTGTAAATTGCTCGGTGAAGAATGTGGATTACGAGTGCGAAAATTTACTTGCGACGAACCAGACGACGAGCGGGAGACAATTTTGGGCCATTTGAAATCAGGAAACCTCGACGCGTTGGTTGCAATACGGTGTCTGGATGAGGGAATTGACGTGCCGGATGTTCAATTGGGTTTCATTTTGGCAAGTTCGACAAACCCCCGGCAATTTATCCAACGTCGCGGACGATTACTGCGCAAATCCGAAGGAAAAGATTTTGCGCACATTTGGGATTTCATTGTCGAACCTCCTGATTTTAGTGGCAACAGCGACGATAAAGCGTTTAATGTTGAACGTCGGCTCTTTCAACGGGAACTAAAACGAATTTTGGAGTTTTGTGAAACTGCTGAAAATGGCCCGGCGGCTTTACACAAACTTTATTCACTGAGAAAACGATACAATTTGTTGGCCCAAACACTGGAGTAAAATTATGGCTGAAAATGAACCAAAAGCTGAACAACAGCCCTTAACTGCATCGCAACGCGCATTTAAGGATGCGTCCGGCGAAATCAAGGACCTTGTAAAACGAGTTCTCCAGGAAGAGCGCAAGGTCATACACATGAAAAAGCGCTCTGAAATTCACGCAACAATCTTGGAACATGTAAAGAGGGCAATACAATGATTCTGGAAAAAATCACCATTGAGAACTTCAGGCAGTTTCACGGCCGCCATGAATTAACTTTCTGCACGCAGAAGAAAAAAAACGTCACCGTGATCCATGCAGAAAACGGCTTTGGAAAGACCGCTCTGCTCAACGCTTTGCTGTGGGGTTTTTATGGACACGACGGACTGACTGAAAAATTTGAGCAGCCACATAATATCATACACGAGGGCTTGGCTCATTCAAATGATGATCCGCACGAAACAGAAGCGCGCGTGACAATCCTATTCCGGCATGGTGATGAGAAATATACCCTGACCCGAAGCCTCACGTTGGCTGAGCAGAATGACGACTCACGAAAAAGCGATTTACGTTTGGAGGTGCAACGGGACGGGCAACCCATAGATATTGAAAAACCACAATGGATAATCGAGTCCTTGATGCCGTCGGCAATCAGTCCATATCTCTTTTTCGATGGCGAAGGAATTGAACACCTGGCTATGGAAAAAAATTCCGGCCAAATTCGCACCGCGATTTATCAGATGCTCGGATTGAGCCTGATCGAGGCTGGAATTGCTGATCTTAGTCATGCAAATGTCCGGGGCCGGTTGGTAAAAGAACTCAAGGATAATACCGACGAGGATACGGTGCGGTTAATTGACCGTGAACAAAAGTTGCTTGAAAAAATTGAGGCATTGAAGGCCCGGCAACTGGCTTGTGGCGAAAATCAAGCAGCCGTTGAAAAAGAAATTGATGGAATCAGCAAGAAACTGGAGGCGAACAAAGAAGCACGAGCATTGCAGATACAACGACAGAAGCTGGAAGAGGAGGAGAAAGCTGTTGTCGCGAGATTGCGCGACCTAAATACTCGGCTGTCGGCTTCAATCGCCGAAGATGGTTATACCTTATTTGCTGAAAAACTGGTCCAGCGTGGACGTGAGATTACTCAACAATTGCGAGCGGAACGGCGAATGCCGGCAAAGGTATTGAATGTTTTCGTTGATGAGCTTTTGCAACTTGGCGAGTGTGTTTGCGGGTGCGCGCTAAGTCCCGGAAGCCCGGCCCGTGCTAAAGTTGAAGCACTACGAACAATAGCCGGTGATCAGCATTTTAATAATGCCGTAAGTGCATTGGATCATGCCCTTGGCCTCATTGATGGAGTTACGAACCGCGTTCGATCCAATATTCGTGATGGTGTAAATGAACGCGATACCTTCAAACGTCGCCTCCGTAAAATCGAAGAAGAGCAGCAGGAAATTCACGAAAAACTAGGCGGCAAAGATGACGAAGAAGTTCACGACTTGGAAAAGGAACGGGTAAAGAAACAATTGCGTCAACGCGAATTGACGTTGGACGAGGGGCGTCTCCAGCAAGATTTAGCCGACGACGAGGGTGAACTTGAAGCAGTCCGGCGTGAGATTGAATCCAGCAAGCAGTCGGCTACCGTGGCAGCTAAAGCACAGCGCCGACTAAAAGCCGTTGATGAGGCAATTGCCTTACTTGAAAAAATCCGCGAACACGAAATGCGAGATCTACGGAAAATTCTTAATGATGAAATTGATGCCCATTTTCAAAACATTATTGACCGGGCTTATTGGGCGGAATTGTCTGACGATTTTGTCTTGCGACTGAAAAAACGGGTCGGGATTGGCGACCTTGAAGAAATTATTGATGTCGCAAAATCCACCGGACAAGGTCAAATCACCTCTCTGGTATTTATCGCAAGCCTAGTGGCATTGGCCCGGCGGCGTGGCGAGATTCCTACAATTCTCAAAGACCTGGAGGGCGGCGAGTATCCGATGGTCATGGATTCTCCTTTCGGCCAACTAGGCGATGAATTTCGAGCTGGCGTGGCAAAATGGATTCCAACGCTGGCACCGCAAGTCATTGTCTTTGTTAGCTCCAGCCAATATAAGGGAAGAGTCGAGGATATGCTTAATGAGGGTGGCCGAGTTGGGCGGCGCTACTTGCTGGCCTATCATGGGCCAACCAAGCGATCCGAGGCGGCATCCTCAATTACATTGGGCGGAAAACGCTTCACCCAATACTACAAAAATGATGTTGAATTTACTGAATTAAAGGAAATCGAAATATGAGAAGAATCCAGCGAGCGGTTGACAAGGAGGATGTGGTAAAAGCGATGACCACGGGCGATGCACCCTTATTCAAGGAGATCTGGCGGTTGATGTTGTTTGCGACATCGGTCGGGTATCACTTCGACCGTCGGGAAAAATTGGGGAATATCGAATCTGGCAAGGCTTTCCCTTCAACATATATTTCCAATCCAGCTTGGCCGGGTTATCAGTATCTAATGGCTCTTGTTTGCACTGGCGAGCCGCATATTCTTGCAGGAACGGAAGAGTGTGACGATCAACGGCTCACAATCTTTGAAGAATATGCGAATGGTGGATTGACAATATTAAGGGAAGAACTTGAACAGCGGTCCTATTCTCTTGACGCGTTGCTACAATTCATATCCTCAATCGAAGTGGCTCCCACGGATGTGAAACTGAACGAACTTGAAATTTAACACAGTGAATCGGACTACCTGTCTTGCTTTCGGTTTTGTAGCCATCGTTTCAAAAAGCCTGAAATTCCAGAAATGTCCTTTTCGGATGCCAGATAGCCAAGTCCGCGGTGTAAATGAGCGCGCAAACATTGTGCTGCTCCATCTGGTGATTCTGAAAACCCTTCTGTGGTGGAACGTTGGTAAATGACGGCGGCAAGTTCTTCTGAACTCTCCCCCGCAAAAACTTTCCACGACATTTCCACACCGCCATCAACGGAGGCTGGAGTGCGCGGTGGCACAGCTTTCTCGCGTAATGAGCAGCAAAGTGCCCAACGGCAGAGAATATTCCAGTTATCCACGCCAGTCTGTCGCTTGAGCTTAATGAGCTGATCGCGCCCCTGGGCCGATACTCTGACTGATTCAACGGGTGGTTTCATGATTCCAGAAATAGCCGGGTTTGATGACGGTGCTATGCTGTTGTTCGTCAAAGGTTAGGGTGTAACTTCGCCCAATATACGGTTTGAGGCGGTCTAGGCTGGCTTCGTCCACTTCCTCGTCAGTTGAAAGTAGGATCACCTGATGGGATGCGACCGGGAAATAACGCTCAATTAAGTGGCGGCGATGTGACGAATCCAGTCGTCCGAGCGGCGTATCAATTATGGTTGGAAGCGGACGGCCCGATGCTTTGGCAAGTCCCCAAAGTAATGAAGTGGCGAGCAATTGACGCTCGCCGGCGGATAGGCGGTCTATGGGCAACGGCTTACCATTACCGCCGGTCAACTCGATTCTGAACGTGGCGGGGTCAATTTTTAACTCAGTTACCAAAGCGCGTTTGCGCAGCAAATGTGTAAAGGATTCAAGGACCAGTCGTTCCAACCGCAGTGCATGTTTGCGAATGACCGCAACTCGGAACTTGGCGAGGGTTTCACGAATACGCGATGAATGTTTAAGCACGCGGCTGTGGTGTTCGCGGTCAACCTGTGATTCAACTTCGTCTCCCAATTCCCGTTCATGTTTCCGCTTGGCATCCTCAAGTTGCCGAGCGATTACTCTCGTTTTGTCCTCATGTGCTGCCAATTCTGCCTGTCTATCTTGGTGTTTTTTTCGCAGATGTGTGAGTTCACGCTGTATGGCGGCAACAGCATCCTCGGTTGGAACACGGGCAAGTTGAAGCTCGCATCGGGTTAGCCGTTCTTGCAGTGAACTAATCACTTCCAGGCGTTGATCGATTTCGGATTTTAACTCCGGCAGGATAACACCTCTCAGGTGGCGCAATTCGGTGGCTAGATGATCGCCACCATTCAAAATAACTTGTTCTGTCACTGCACCTGCCCTATCCGTGCGGTCGGTTTGTAACAGGCGCTCGATTAGGTTGAGTTGTTGGGTGGGAACTTTGTTGCGTTTGAGCAGTGTGAGGACTCCGGAGTCGCGTTCTTCTAGTGCAGCCACCAATACGGCAGCCTTTCGGGCTTCGGCTTCGCGCCGGGCCTGCTTCTCGGTTTCATCCAGCAATCCTGGAATCAGTAAAAACGGTGCTGGCCCGGCGGCGATTTCTCGCAACCTGGCTTCCTCGGCTACAAGTTCCTTTTCTAATCCGACTCGTTCGGTTTCGAGATCTGCTCGTAACAAATACAGATCGCCACCCTCCTGCCGAAACTTTTCCTCACACGATGCAAGGTCTTTGGCAATGCGACCAGTCTCGTTGCCAAGCGTGCCTTGTGCTTGTGTTGCCTTATCGAGCAAACCTTGGAGCCGATCAAGTTCCTCCTGGGCATGACGGGCTTTTTCAGCATCTTCGGTGGATTGAGTGGCGGCACGTTTCCGGCGAGCGAGTGCGATTAAATCCGTGTCCAACCGATCAACAAGATCCAAGCCGAGAAGTGTGTGGATTGCGGTGCCAAGAATTTCGGCGGCATGATCCCCTTCGGCCAGGTCTTTGATTTGCTCTGCATCGAAGAAAAACAGGTGGGCAATACCGCTAGGAATATAGCTCTCAATGTATTCATCCCAATGTTCACTGAGAAGCGAGTCAAACTCGGTGTCACGCGTGACTTCAAGGTGTTCTTCGATTCCCTTGGCCGTTTGACGCCATGATCGGTTTAGTCGGTAATAGTGCATTTCTCCATCCACCGCGCGCCGGAAACGGAGTTCAATTGCCGCCCCGTCCGTTGGATCAGCCCCGCGATGAATCATTTCCCGCAGATAATCGCGATAGCCAAGTTTCCCGCGTCCAGAACACCGGGCTTTGGCCCCGTAGAGCACAAGTTGAATGGCGTCAAGTAATGTGGTCTTGCCGCCGCCATTCATGCCGCCGAACAAAATGATGGGCTTACGGTCATCCGCCGGTGCGAGCGCAACCTCCTGTCGCCCGCCGTAGATACCGAAGTTTTTGAGAACAAGGGAGTCAAGAATCATGGCAAAAGATTAGGCTGGGCGTCACAAGATTCAGATTCTTCCGCGACTTCCGTAAAAGCGGCGGTGCGCTGGCCCAAACCGGCCGCCACGCGCGCCTGAGCATGGCGACGGGCCATATCGGTGGCGTCGCCTTTATCATCGTAGTAGTGGCGACGAATTGATTTTTCAAGCTGATCAAATAATCCGGCACGCTTTGCGTGAGCCCGTTGTTGACGCTCAACACTGAGCAATTCGCGCGCAAGTTCGTAGTGGAGCCGGTCTTCACCACATACTTCTCGAAGCACAGCCATTTCTTCCTCGCCGAGAACAAGGTTGTCGTCCAGCCGTTGGCCAGGATATGTCTCGCCCGTTGCTTCAGCATAAATACGAGGGAGGTGATCCTCCATTTCGTGCTTCTCAACAACCCATAGGCGGCGAATTTCCTGCAATTCGTCGAGCCGAACCAATTCTATGTTACGAACATTGGCCGGACCATTGCGGCGAATCCATGATTGGGCAGAAAGTAATTTGCGCAGCCAGTTTTCCCTTGCCTCCTGGGTGTAGGGGCCGGGCACAGGTTTATCGTCCTGCATCAGTTGAATCGCCCCGCTCATACGCCGAAAGTCCCGTAAATGATGATCGTTGCTTTCTTCCTGGTTGCCGGCACCAGAGCGAAAATCGAGGGCATTTCGCAATTCTAGTAACGGAGTCATCCACTCCTTCTCTTGGTCGTTCTGAATCATGGCGGTCATGGACTTGTCTTTATCCACCAGCGTGCAAACCCAACAACCAAAGCGACTGTCACCACAACTTGGCGTGGAACTGTCCACGACAAGCGGGCATTCGCCGTCAGGTGATGCGCCCTGATACATGTTCAACAAATCTTTATTACTTATTCCCCACGGATTCTTTACCTGCATCAGGAACATCCAGACATCGTCATTTGACCAATCTTCAATTGGGGTATAAATCGAACAGCCCGCCAAAGTTGCGCTGGGGCTGAGCCGGTCGCGGACTCGGTATTTCTGGTTGCGCGTGAGAACTTTTGCTCGTGCTACGCTTTCAGCTTTACGCGCCCCGATCAGGAGAATTGCCTCGCCGTTATCTGTGACCACCTCGCGGATGAAACGATTCGACGGCTTGATTTTGAGGCGTTCAGTGCACCAACGGAATTTAGGTCGTGGTGCGGGATAACCGCGTCCAATGAGATTCACCCAAAAGGATTCTTCGGTTCGAGGGTGAAGGAGTTTCGGCTTGATGGACATTGAGGCTTTTCGTGATGCGTCACCCAAAATCTCCAACGATTTTTGAACCCAGGTGGATACGATGGGGTTCTCGACCATCGTGTCAGTGCTTATGACGTGAACCGTTTTGCGGCGCTGCTCGGCAGGAAGTTCGGCAAGCGCAAGCCATGTCAATTGGAGGACGGCAGTTGAATCTTTACCGCCGCTGTAGCCGATTATCCAAGGCACCTCGTCAGCGAGATAAAGTTCGCGGATTTCCTCTTTGAGTTGGTCAATCGTAGCCTTAAGCCCAAGGCCGGTGAATGCCGATTTTCTGGTCGCCGGTTTTGATGTTGGTGTCGCCATGATGTGATTGGTATTTAGACGGACGTTTGCTCGGCTCGCGTTTGCTGAAACATAGCCAAGGCGCTGACGCGACTGAAATCATAAATTTCGCGATTTTCGTTCAACAGGGCAAATGCTTGTCGGGCAGCGGCGCCCAACTGCTCACGCGTCTGCCAGTCGAGTGTGCTGTGAAAAATATCGTCCCGCATAATGTTCTCAATTTGCGCCAAGTCACTCGCCGGCGCGTGGGTCACATCCTGAATGAGCCGATGAATTGGATTTAGGCGCGGCTGCGGCCGTGTGGATGATCTCATTTGTTTCCCCGGTTGTAGGCGTTCTCGACCCGTTGTTCGTCGGGATCAAGCTCGACGTCCAGGTGTTTTTTGATGGCGTTGGTGGTGAGAATGACGTTGGTCGTAACTTTGGACACCTTGCCGCCGATGAGTGCGCGGCCTTCCCACAAGCGGGCATTTTTGCGTGACCAGTCAATCTGCGCGAGTCCTTTGAGGCGTGATTTCCAGCCCCCCGGATTACCCTTGAGCAAGGCGTTGCCCGCTTTGCCGATTGCCTGCAACGCGATGCCGTGTGAATGGATGAACCCCTCGCGGACTTCGCTGGCGGCGAGCTTGCCGTCCCGCACCTGTGTCCACGCGGGGAAGTGGCGGGCGACCGCATCCCAAAACTCGCGCGCGGTTTGCGCGTCCTGGTCGAGCTTGCCGGTTGCAACATCTTGAATGAGATCCGCGCACGCATTGTAAAATGCGCTCAATGTGAAAAGTTTTCGAGAGCGTGGCGCGAGCGAACTTTTTTCGAGGTCCACAATGTCACGGAAAATATCGGATTTCATAATGACGAGGCGCGCAAGTTTGGCCTTGTCGTTGCGGTGGTCGTAGAGCAGGCCAATCGAACGGCTGGGCCGAATGGCATAGCGATTTAGGTCCGCGAACATCTGCTGGCTGCGTTCAAGTCCAATGTCGAGGAAGAACACGACCGAAATAGTTTCGCTGCCGAGTTCGGGCTTCTGTTCGAGCGCCGAAAGAATAGCGGCGCGGCGGTGCTGTCCGTCATTGATGATGAACTTGGCATCCATCGGCACTTTAAGCGTGCCAAGCCGGCTTTCATTCTGCTTTGCTGACAACGGCTCAAACTCAACCTCGGAATCAATTGAAGCGGTGATGGCGGAAAAAATGTAGTCTTTAGGATTGTTGAGAACGTAATTGGCGATTTCCGGCACGCGCGCCTTGTTGAGTGTGCGTTGGGCGCGGAGTTCCGGTGGAAGCTCCTGCTCATCGAAGATGGAAATTTGTTTTAGCGTGCGCAACGTCCACATGGCGACATAGTATTCTCGTCCCGCCTGCGTGCCGCGAATGACCGGAAAACTGATTGTGGACATCGATTCCATAGTTTGCTTATGTTTGTGAATATATTGACATCCGCGTTCTGTATGTCAATACTTTAACAAACAAAAGTTATTAACATACACACATGCCTGTCTATCTTGATTGTAACGCGACGACGCCGGTTGATCCCGAAGTGGAAAAGGTATTTCTGCACTTCGTGCGCGAGGAGTTTGGGAATGCCGGCAGCCGGACGCATGAGTATGGGACGCGGGCCAAGCAAGCGGTGCAACGAGCGCGCGACCAAGTGGCGGCGGTGGTGAAGTGCCAGCGTGAAGAAGTCATTTTTACCAGTGGCGCGACCGAGAGCAACAATCTCGCGCTGCTTGGCCTGCGGGAACAAGGCGAGAAAAGCGGGCGGAAACATATTGTAACGACCGCCATCGAGCACAAGGCCGTGCTGGAACCTCTGGAGCATCTGGCGGAACGCGGATTCACGGTCACAATTCTCAAACCTGAATCGGATGGCGCGGTGTCGGCGGCAGCCGTTGCCGGCGCGTTGCGACCTGACACGTTGCTGGTGTCCGTGATGCACGTCAACAATGAGACGGGCGTCATCCAGCCGATTGAAGAAATCGCGAAGCTGCTTGCGAATCATGAGGCGTTTTTCCATGTGGATGCCGCGCAAGGATTCGGCAAACGCATCAAGGAATTGCAAAACCGGCGCGTTGATCTCATCAGCATCAGCGGCCACAAGATTTATGCACCAAAGGGGATTGGCTCACTCGTAGTGCGACGGCGCGGATACGAACGTCCGCCGTTGACGCCATTGGTCTTTGGCGGCGGCCAGGAGCGTGGCTTGCGTCCCGGCACGCTGCCCGTGGCGTTGATTGTAGCGCTCGGCAAGGCGGCAGAATTGGCGCTGCGCGAAAGCGAGAAGCGCAATGCCCGTTGCGCGGTTATCAAGAAAGAGGCGATCACTGCGTTTGCAAAAATCGGTGGTGTGCCGACCGGCAATCAGGCGATTTCGGTTACTAGCACATTGAACGTGGCAATCCCCGGTCTGGATTCCGAAGCGGTGATGCTGGCGTTGAAAGATTTGGTGGCGATTTCCAACGGCTCGGCCTGCACGTCACAAAACTACACTGCCAGTCATGTGCTTACTGCGATGGGGTTAAGCGAAGACCATGTGAAGGGCGCATTGCGTTTTTCGTGGTGCCATTTGACTGCCGCCGTGGACTGGGACGCGGTGGTGGCAGCCATTGGATCAATGCGGGCTTAAATCAAAAAAAGCAATTTAATACGCGTGTTTTATCAGATAGTGAAAAGCTTGTTGTGGAATTCCAAAAGAATCCTGCGGGTGATTTTGGCGGTTTCTAAAATCTCTGCTTTTTCAACGCGCACTTCCGTCCCTTCGACCTCACCGGAACGAACCTTATCAATATATTTGCGATCCACCACGCCAAGATTGTGCGTGATGGGATGGCGCTTCTGAAACACGAGGTCGAGTTTTTTCTGGTCTTCGCAATCGGGAGCACACAGCGATTGGCCGTCACAGAAATCCGGTATGATCGCGATGGCATTGGAAATAGACTGCAATCGGCTGCCTATCTTCTTCATTATGGCGTCAATCGCATCGTCGCCGTCGCCCTTCGCTTTTCTATGACGCCGGATTTCCATTTTCAGAGTGGCTTCAAAAACGGATACCAAATCCTCAAGCGCATTTTCCAAATCACGCGCCGCCACCCGAGAGCCAAGTTCTTTCTTGCGCCGGTCAATGTCGCCGACGATGGATTCGATGACACGGATTTCTCCCTGAACGTGGGCCGTAAAAATATCCTTTCCGCAATCGGGGCACCAGACTCCAAATCCATACACCGAATGATCCAGAGTGCAATGCGGACAAATGAGGTCGCGGCGAAGTATGTCTTCATAGGGTCGCCAGACATGAGACGGGGGACTTGACTTAATTTCCAAATCCACGGAGATCAAACCGTCAACAAGCCGTCTTTTTCCTCCTGACCCCAATCCCAAAGCCTCACGCATCGCCCTTTCAATGCCGATTCTCGCTTCACGCGCTACCAACTCCTTGGCATAACGAATCTGCTCCTTCGTATGAAAATCAGACGGCTCTGCCGATTTTCTGCAATAAGGGCAGTATGCGATTGTCTGGCCTGTAATTCCGGTGCCGGGAGTCACTTTGAAATATCCTGGCGAGCATTCCTGATTCGGACACTCGCGGGCAGAACGACCATCTTCGTCTTTTGGTATCGAGACAGACATCGAATACTGGTCTTGACCGGTTTTCTTTGCCTGCAAAGGCCCGCCTTCGCGGAATAATTCAAATGACATAACGAACGTGGCTAGTATGAAATGTTAAAAGATCAGGCTGGTGTTCCACTGGCAGGAATTTTGGAGTGATTCGGAGACGCAAGCAAGCATCCGCGTCAAAACCGAAACTCCGTCTAACACATAAATCGATTAAAACTATGAATAAAATCGATTTGGAAAAACTCAAACAAACCCTGCCCCTGCCGCAATTGCTTAAAGCCCTTGGATACGGCGATGGAAACCAGAAAAAACTGTGCTGCCCGTTGCATGACGACCATTCACCTTCGCTTTCCATTTTCAGAAAGAAGAACGGTGGCTGGGGTTGGAAATGTCATGCCGGCTGCGGCTCGGGTGATGAAATTGATTTTCTCGCCAAGCTGCGCGGCCTCGACCCGAAGAAAGATTTTCGGAAAATTGCCGATGAATATGCGCAATTGGCAACGGCAGCCGGCCCGCAAATTCCAAACGCCCCGGCAAGTTTGGCTACGTCAAAGCCGTCGCCGATGTCGGTGGTGAAATTCGATTGGGATTCGCTTCGTAAGTCTGCCGATGCAAAGTTTCTCGGCAACCTCGCGTCCATGCGCGGCTATTCCCTGGGGCTGATTGACTGGCTGGCCAAACTTGGTCTAGTCGGCAATTTCAAGGGACAGGTGGCGTTTCCGGTCAGGGATGCCGGTGGGGTCATCGGTGCTCATGTTCGCTACAAAAACGGGCAGGGCTGGTTTTTTGTCCCGAAAGGGATTGTCAATTCGCCGCTCATCATCGGCGACCTGTCACTCGCGACCAAGATTCACGCCTTTGAATCACAGTGGGACGCCTTCGCCTTTTGCGAACTGCAAGCATGGCATACCTCCGGCATTCCGGCAGACGCGGCCATTTTCATAACGCGGGGTGCGGCCAACGGCGGCATGGTGGGGACAATGGTTCGCGGCGATGCCACGGTTTACGCGTGGATTCAAAACGACAAGCCGAACGCCAAGACCGCTATTGTTCCGGCGGAAGAATGGCTGAAGGCCATTTGCACAAAGGCGAAATCGGTTCGGGTGGTAAAAACACCCGGCGAGCACAAAGATGCAAATGACTGGCTCCGTGCAGGTGCAACGCCAGCCGATTTTGCGGATGCGGTTGCCACGGCCAAGCCGGCTGAAATCTCAACTGACCCGCGAGCTTCAACCTCAATCACCCCGTCCGCAACCACGGCACCACCGTCCCCCAATGAATGGTTTGATCAGCAATATCCGTTGCTGGCCAAAAAATATGGGCCGGCGGCATCGGTGCAAATTCCAAAAGACGCAAAGGCGCTGCCGTATGTAAAATTGTTCCACGAAGATTTTCTCGCGGGCACATTGGGCGAAGATGGCAACCCGGAGGAGCCGGCGGTCTTTCTTCCTGTCGAAGGCAAATTTTACAAGTATATGCCAGCCGATGGAATTTATCGGCACAAGTCACCGATGGATTTGGAAGGGATGTTCAGCGCAATCATTTTGCAATGTCAACGCGCCTGCCCGGAATTTGATGTTCGCAACCTGTATCACGGCAAATCGTCGGTCTTGTCCGGGGTCTCCCGCCGGGCAACCGCCATTTTGAAGGGGCCGGATGATTTCTTTGATGCCACGGTCAAAGATTACATTGCCTGCCAGGACAGCATGTTGCGGGTGGCGGATTTGCAGCCGGTGCCATTTTCCCCAAAGTTTCAACGGCGCAACAAATTGAGCATCCGTTTCGTGCCCGGCGCGAAATGCGACCGGTTCCTCAACGAACTGATGAGACCGGCGCTGGACGAAGCCGATTTGGATTTGCTCCAACGCTGGTCGGGCATGGCCTTGCTGGGGGAAAATCTGGCGCAAAAAATCATGCTGCTGACCGGCACGGCGGGCGGTGGCAAGGGCACATTTATCAACGTGCTGCGCGGCATTATCGGCAATGACAACATCGGCGAACTCCGCACCAAGCATCTCGACAGCCGGTTTGAAATCGGCCTGCACACGGGAAAAACCCTGCTCTACGGTGCCGACGTAGCGGCGGATTTTTTGAGCGAAGAAGGCGCGGTGGCCCTGAAAAAAATCACGGGTGGTGATCCGATAGCACCCGAACACAAGAACTCTGGAATCACGCGGACCATGGAATGTCGGTTCAACGTCGTCGTGGCGGCGAATTGCCGGCTGAGCATCCGGCTGCAAAAAGATGACAAAGCCTGGCGTCGTCGGCTGGTCATCATTGATTATGTGAAGGAGCCAACCACCGACCCAATTTCCGACTTCGCCAAGATACTGCTCCGCGACGAAGGGCCGGGAATATTCAACTGGATGTTGGACGGTGTGAAAAAATTGGAGGCCGACGGCTGGCAGTTAAAGCTGAATGACGAACAACAGGCGCGGGTGGATGCCCTGCTGCTTGAAAGCGACAGCGTGATGGTGTTCACCCGCGATATGTTCGTGAAAGACCCGGGTTTGACCGTCACTGTCAGTGACGCGTTTGATTCCTATACCGAGTATTGCCAGGAGCGGGGCTGGACACCGGTGGCGCGATATGATTTCGGCGGTCAAATCGAGAAAGCTGTTTCGGCTCAATACGGCGTGGCCTTGCGCCATGACATAACAATCATTTCCACCTACAAGGCGCAACGGGGCTGGAAAGGATTGGGATTGAAAACTTGAACCAGCCGTTCAATCGGACACTTCGGACACATTCCGCCAATACCTTCTATATTAGATTCACCCTCCTATAATATATTAACAAATCCCATTTTCTATACGCGAGAAATAGTAGAAAAGCGTCCGAAGTGTCCGAGAAGAAATCCGTCCTTTTCAAAAAATATCCCCGAAAAATACCGGCGGTTGCCTTAAAATAATATATGAAAGCAAAAGTTAAGCATGTGGTTAAGCCAGTCGTGGGAATGCCGCACCATTATAGGGTTGTCAGCTCTGATGGCGTCACCGAATACCAGGTCAACCTGATTGACAGAGGGGGTCGCGGTAGCTGTGAATGCCCTGGATACGTGAATCATGTCCTGCGAACCCGTCGCTTGGAATGTTGTTCCCATATCAGCGATGCGCGGGAATATGAATTATCACTGCCGGCATTCGACCCGGCTCAACTGCGGAGCGAACATGCAAGCCACATTGGTGATATTCAGCAACCGGCTTCAGTCTGACGCCACTGCCCAGTTCCAACTCTGGCGACAGACCAACTGGAATACGGGCGAGTTCCTTACCTGTGCCATGAGGCACGGGGTCAGGACTTGCATGCTCCATTCCGCCCGCTGCCGTTATTTCGAGAATTCCGGTTTGATTTCCGCTCGTTCGCTTACGAGTTCGCAAAAGGTCTGCTCAACGTCCCGTCCCGATTTGCTTGCATGGGCACAAGCTCAAGGGGCATACATTGAAGGGTGCGTGTGCCTGTGACGGGGCAGCTTTTTTCCGTGACTGTTAATTGTTTTGAAATGATTTCCTGAACGGGACTAGACCTTTTCGCTCAAGACCGCATCGGGCGATGATGCGTTCGCCTTCGGTGGTTGGTCTGGCCGGTAGCACATTGGTGAACCGATCATCTATTTTGTCGAAGGGCATTTGGACAGGTTTCCCCAAGGTTCTTTTCCCAGTGCCATCCTTAGTGATGGGGAATCGAATATAAGAGGTTTTTTCACCTCTTGTTTCCACCAAGAGCACGAGGCATTCATGTCCGATAGGTTGTTCTGATAGAGGAACTGCCAAGAGTGTTAATATTTCCACATTGTCGTCCACACTGATTTCCGGCTCCCAAGCCTCGGAAAAAAAGATGCAAGCCTTGGCGGAAGCTGCGGTGCAGGTAAGCCGCATGCACTCAGGGAAATCCCCATTGTTGTGTGTTTTTGGAAATATGGTGCCAATTCCGGCTTCACCCATGCAGGTGAAGGTTGTCGGGACGCGGCTGTTTTTTTCAAACAGCAAGCTAACTATCGCGATGGCGCTTGCCGTGACTGTTTCGTTGTTGGACGGTTTTGTTGTTTGTGTGTTTTGCATAGGTAAATTCTTGTTTGACGGCATTTTCCATTGGAAGTGCGAAAGAGCCGGCCCGATTTGATTGCATGGGCGCAAGCTCATGGGGCATACGTCGAAGGCTGCGGTTACCTGTGATGGGGAGAAAATTATTTTGTAAATATCGGGCGAGAAAATTCAAAAGGAGATTACAATGTAATGATAACACGTCGCCATTCGCTGAAAGGCACTGGGCACGGCTCGTTAGAAATGAGCGAGGCTACCGACGAGACTTAATCTGTGTTGGGTAATCGGATAGCGAAGGAGTAATGCAGTAGTAAGTCCGCTGAAGGCAACTTCAGCGGACTTTTTATTTACATAAGCGTGCCGGCAAAAATACTTCGCCATTTTGTAAAATAAATCCGCAAAGGACACCCCCGGAGTCTTAAAATGTTAGGTGGATGAAGACTACTTCGCACCTACTACCAAGCCTGCCGGCACTCGTTCGCGAGCGCCTTGCTTCCTTTGATGCAACCAAACTTCCCGCCGCTGCCATGGCGCAAATCGAGCGTGATGTGCTCACGGCTTGCCGTCGCGCCGTGGAACGCACCGTCACCGCTCCCCGCGTCGGGCGGGCGGTGGCGGAGGCGCTGGCCGCGACAGCGGACACAAAGGGTCGCAAGGGGGCGGACGCCCCTTTGCCCAGCAGCGTTCGCCCACGAAAAGTGGGTGAATGCGTAGCTGGCCTCACACCTAACATTGGAGACGACTCTGCTGGCAACAATACTTCGGGGGTGTCCGGGCAACCGCAAGGAGGGAACGCATGAATGCCAAGACGGTCAGTGTTGCATTCTGTCGCTCGCGCTTACCGCAAGCCTTGGCGGGCCAGATCATGGCCCTGCCACGCGGCCTCCGGGGTCGCACAGTGGCTTTCATTATCCTGGCGCATACGACAGGACTGGACCTCAAAAAGCTCGTGTCGTCGGCGGATGAGTTGCGCCGCCTGGGGGTGCTGCTGAACCAATCTTTGAGGGTATCGAGAGGGTCATCGGTTGACGATCAAGCCCTGCGTGATGCCGTTCAAAAGGTGAAGGGACTCTGGCCATGAACACTCCACTTGCCATCGTCAACCTCAAGGCCACCTCCCGCCCGGTGGCGACGATTAAATATTTTTCCAACCCGAAAAAAGTCACGGCGGTCTATGACGGCCTTGATGCCGGCGTAGCCAAGGGAACCCCCCGACAGCTCGCTGAATTGCTGCTGGCCTTTCACCACGATTCAAGGGCAAGCCGGGTTTGCCGCACCGCTGTCATATCGGTCAAGACGCCACGGCGAGCTAGTGAAGCCGAACTGAAAGAGATTGACCGACGCCTCCTGCGGGCGTCGGCGGACCTGCAAAAGTTTCTGGGCGTGGCCTCCATGTTGGGCTGGGTGCATGGCAACACAAGCATGAGGCACATTCATTTAATTTTCGCGAACTCCAATGGTCGGCGAACGCTCGACCTGCGGCCTAAGTTTTTGAAAGAGCTGCAAGCGATGCAGTGGACGGTTCAATTTGTCACCGGTCGAGGCAAGGGGCGTCGCCGGTCTTTGCCGATGTATCCCAAATCCAAGAAATTGGATGTCCGTCTGCTGGCGCTCATGCTCATGGATTCACGGGGCAAGGTGCGCAAGGAAATCTGGGACAAACTCGTCCGCTCCGGGAAAATCAGCAACTTCCGCCATCGCAAGAATGGCGAGGTCATTTCATTTGAATTTCAGGGCCGCCGCATCCGGCTGGCGACGCTCAAAAACTTTCTCACCGCCTTGGGCGATGAGGATAACCAATCAGGAGAAGAACCTATGACACACATAATAGATCCACACGAACCACTCCCAAATGATATGCGGGAGTCACTGCACGAATCGGGCTTTAGCTCGGAAGACGTGCAAGAAGTATTGGCCGACATCCGGGCTGCGCTCGCGATGTCCGGTCAAACGCCGGTAGTTCCGGCAAAATCACAAACCCCTTCAATTGACATACGCTAATGAACTTATCATGCAGTGCGCCCGAACCTCCCGGCGGGCCAAAGCTGGACATGGGGAGCATCAACGATGTGAAAAAGAACAAGCGCACGCCGGAAACGGACAGCGACCTCTGGCAGCAGCAGGGAAACCTGGCCAGACTGCGGCAAAAGCTGTGCGAGCTGGTGAGCAGAAAGCTGGCTGGAGAGGATTGCGATTCCGAAATTGCGGACACCTTCAAGATGCTGTCGGGACATCTGCACTTCGGCGACTGGGACAGTTTGTTCCCGGTGTTTGAAGCGATAGCCAAACTGGGGACCAATTATCACCATTGCATCGTCGTCCTGGGCGGCTGGCATCATGTGGGCAAACTGGCAAACCTGAATCCGCCGGATAAATGCCTGTTGGACATGATGCGCGGGTTTCGAGGGCTGGTGAACACATCAACAATTTGCCGGCAGATGATTAAAGGTGGTCAGCAAAACTGGAACACGAACCTGCCCAAGCTGCGGAAATGCGTGGGCAATTATTGGGATGTTCTGCCGGGCTATTTATGGGACCAGCCGGACCAATTGCTAAAATTCATCGACCAACGGGAGCCGCTGGCCGGGGCTGAAATTGAAAACGCATTGCTATTCATGCACCCGCGCATTTTCGCCTTCAGTCCCACTGCCAAAAACAGTTTGGCCGGTTGGCAGGATTTTGAACGATTCGTTTTCGCCTACCAGCGACTGCTCAAACAATTCGCCAGCGACTTCGGGAAATATCACTGGGGAATTTTTTGTAAGTAAGCCTCGCGGCTGATCACCGGCAGACCGCTGGTTTTTCGGGAACAAAAATGCTCCGCATAAATAGCAGGAAAATTGATTCGAGCATGAAGCTGAATCAAAACCAAAAATTAGCCAAACAGAAAAACGTATGAAGAACATATTGATAGACCCTATGAAACAAGAAATCATTCCCGTTCAACTCTCCGTCCAACCGGAACTAAAACACTTCTACGATGCCATCGAGTGTGACTGCGTTGACATGGTTTCATTACCCGGAAATCTCATACTGGTGGTGGACGATGAAGGCATGTTGAAAGCCACCGATGGGATTTTGGCCTCAAAGGTGCACCGGGGATATTTTGTTTTGCTGGATAATAATGGGGCGGCCCGCAATTTGATTGCGGGTCGCGGGATTGTCGTGGCGGAGGATGATGAGGGCAGGTCCTGCACGTTGCCTGATTACATCACCCCTGCATCCTTGTCGAAATTCGTCCGCTTCATCCCGGCGGACAAGAACGATGAGGCGGCGCAACTGTGCAAGGAGATTCTGGCCGACTGCGGCTATGTGAGGTCTCCCGAACACGCACAGAGAATCCAAGCCAGGTATTTCAACAGCATGAACCGGGCAATAGCCCTTTGCCGGAAATAAAAAGGAGGAATTATGGCCAATTGGTTTTACAATATTTTTAGCGTCAGCGGTGAAAAGGACGAGTTGAAACAATTCAAGATCAAGGCAATGGGTCTGAGCGATTTTTATGATGATGGGCCGACGAGTGTATTCTCATTTAAAAGTCTCATGCCGATGCCGCCGGACATAGCTAACGACCCAGACAAGTGCAATAAATGGATAGACGAAAACTGGGGGATGACGGGTGCGGCAGGGGCAAGGCTGGAGGCAGAAAGCGAAAGTGAACTTGTATATTACTTCGAGACCAGGAATGACGCGCCAATTACCTTTCTGAAAAATCTGGGGAAGCTGTGGCCGAAACTGAAATTTCGGGATTCGTTCGTGGAGCCAATGAACCTCCGCTATGCACTTTTCATGGATGTGCAGGGCGAAACATTTACACCGCTGGCACTGACCAGCCCTGAAGACGCGGTGCCGGTCTTGCGTGAAGAAGCCGAAATGGGAATCGCGGAATCCCAATACAATCTGGCGGTCTGTTATGCCGACGGCGAAGGCGTTAAGCAGGATGTTGAAGAGGCCAGGAAATGGTTTGAGTTGGCCGCTGCCCAAGGCCATTCCTTGGCATTGGAAGCCGTGGCGAAGAGACAATGACCGGCGTTCAATAGCCGCTGAAATAGCAAATCGGACAATGGTTCTTACAAACGACCACACGCGTCGTCCGGCGGGCTGCTGCTTTTCAAGAATAAAATATGCTCCGCATGAATAGAACGAACACTGATTCGAGAATGAAGCCGAATCAAACAACAACAACCAACACGACAATGAGAATAAGACTAAACACAACAATCATTATTAATCCGGGCAAACAAACCATCTGGCTTTGCAAGTTACAGCCTAAAAAGTGGTATGACTTGACCAGGGGCGAATGTCCAGGGCATATGCCAATTCATGACAACCTGGGAATGACGAGGAATATAACTGGTCTGATTGAGGTTTGTGAAAAACCGGCGAAAGCGAAGCGTGGCTTTTTCGTATATGTGGATCATAATGAGACGCCCTTGGAATTAGTTGTCGGCCGTGGTGTAATTGGCGCAGGTGTGTATCGAGGCTCGGTCAGCACTTTGCCGGAAAATGTCACGCCGAAAGATATCGCCAAACATATTCGCTTCATTCCACCAGCCAACTACACTGCGGCGGTCAAATTGAGCGCAGAAATCTTAGACAACCAATTCGACCTAAATGTCTATGGAGAATTGATGCGGCGTGCGCTGGCGCTTAGTGAAAGTTATGTTATAGGCAGGCGGATAAGAAACCAAACACTGGGATTGGATGGATTCAAGATGGTCCCAAGTAATTGACGGGTCAACGAAGCGAAGCTTCTAACCCCTTGGCAATCACCTCCGTAATGGACTCCTTCCATTCAAGCTTTGGATGCCCCTGCAAGGTCTCCACCAATCGGCACACTTCGGAGTCGCATTGGAGTTTGCCAATTTGAATACACCGCCGCCGAACCTCGGGGTCGCGCTGATCAACGCGTTGCGAAACTTTATTCATCTTGCCGAGCCAGATTTTGTCGGTGACGTAAGGCTCTAGGGCAACGAAAGTGTCAATGGCGTCATCCGTGCCGGCGAGCATGGGTTCCATGCTGACGCTGGTGGCAAAGCCGGCGGCGTGAGCGAATTTCAAACATTCGACTCGTTCAGGAATGCGAGGTGCACCCGGCTCCCAGAATGCGGCCAGCGATTCATTGAGGCTGCCGATAGAAAACCGGAACAGGATTTGGGATTTGAATTTGTCAAATTCCTGACAGAGCCGCTGGATGCAAACCAGATGCGGTTTCGACACGATGAGCACCTGATTACCCTGCTCAAGGAGTCCCCGCAAGGTGGCCACGGCAGCTTCGAGGTAGAACGGGCTGATGTCGTGAGTGGTTGGAAACATCACCCTGCCGCTATATTTCTTCGCCTTCGGCAGGTGGGATTTCAGCCGCTCGGTGGTCCAGTCGGCGCGGGACGGGATTTGATTTCGCCAGAGGGCGTTACCGCAGGCATAACAGTAACGGCAGTTGTGGGAACAGCCGGTGCCGATGTTGACGCTGGCCTCTGCCCATTCGGCGACGCCGAATTTTGGAGCGACAACAGGGAGGTTCAAGGGGAGCGTTGGTTGATTCATATTTATTCCCTGCGGTTAATTAGCCGTCAGGCTATTGATTGCGGAGCCGGAATTTTGAAGTCACGGATCGAAATCGAATTCAACCTTGCCGCCTCTTTTCAGAACCAAGTATGCACCGAAAGGCTGCCCGGACTTCGATATGAAATTTGAGATCAACGGGGTTCTGCGTTTCACCAGAAGTTCTTCAAGCTCGGATTCTGAAATAGGTCGCTTGGCAATTTCCCGGCCAACATTGAATTTCATGTTTTTCTTTTCGACGGCATAAAACCGCGCACCCACCCCAACTTTATATTGACCGATGGTAAACGTCTTTGTCGGGACTTCCTTCGGTGGAAAATCAAACGCGGGATAACCTTTTTCATTGATGATGAGTTTGGCGGAAAACGGCTTCCCCAATTTGGAAACAAACCCTGTCAACGGACCGACGGTTCCTGTGGTAGTCAGCGTCTTGAACTCGTCAATCGTCATCGGACGTTTCGCGATTTGCTTGTTGAGATAAACATGGCGGTCTGGACAACCATAGGCATCCGGCCTCACTTCCAATGGTTTTTTACAGGTTGGGCAGCACAAATCCGGGCTGGTCACCAACTTAGGCGCGGTTGGCTTCACCTTGGCAACCAGGCTTGAAACATTTGCGTAGATTTCGCCCATGAAGACCGTGCGCTGGAATTCTCCCTGTTCCATCTGGTGCAGTTTGTATTCCCATTCGCCAGTTAGTTCGGGAGAACAAAGGCTGTCGAGCGCCAGCGATTTGAGCCTTCCCATGAGCGCGAACGCTTTGTCCGTCGGGTGCAATTCTTTTTTCTTACGTAGCAGATATGCGGAGTGAATGAGACCTTCGAGGATGGCGGCACGGGTGGCTGGCGTGCCGAGTCCCCGGCCAGCCATCGCATCTTTTAAGTCTTCATCCGTAATCGCCCGGCCGGCGGATTCCATTGCCGACAGGATTGAAGCTTCGGTATAACGCTGCGGAGGCTTGGTTTTTTCACCTACGGCCTTGGCCTCTTTGATCGGGGGCTGTTCGGCGGCATCCACTGCGGGCAGGGTGGTATTGGATTCCGAGTCGTCCGCCGGCTCCGCGTCTGCGCCATAAACCACCGTCCAGCCGGCGTCCTTGGTAACTTTTCCCCGGCTCTTGAAGTGGTTGATTGCCTTGTCCTGACATTCAACGCGGGAAATGCGCTCGGTTTCCAGATATTCAGCCGCCGGAAAAAACACGGCCACAAACCGCTGGGCCACCAGATTGTATAGCGCCGCTTCGTCAGCGGGCAGGTTCCTGGGTTCGTTTGTCGCAGGAATGATGGCGAAATGGTCCGTCACCTTGGCGGAATTGAAAATGCGTTTGTCGGGCTTAGTCCAGCCATTGGCGATCACTTGCGCGGCGAAACCTTTCATCGGCGCATGATGCGTGGAAAGCATATTCATGGTGGTCTGGGCCACGGGAACATAGTCGTCAGGCAGGACGCGGGCATCTGTTCTGGGATAGGTCAGGACTTTGTGATTTTCATAGAGCGCCTGCGCGATTTTCAAAGTGTGCGCTGCCGAAAATCCAAGCTTCTGATTGGCCTCCCGTTGCAGGGTCGTCAGGTCATACAACGCCGGGCAGTTTCTCGTAAAATTTTTGGAATGGTCAGTCACCGTGCTGTTGCGACCAAGGCAGGCAGCGGCGATTTGTTCTGCCTTTGGTTGTTCCCAAATCCGCTCGGCCTTGCCTTCACCTTTGAAGTCGGGATCAAACCAGATTCCCGCATACGCTCCGGCCTGGGCTTGAAAGGTGGCTTTCACCAGCCAGTAATTCTTGGGTATGAAATCGCGGATTTCCTGCTCGCGATTGACTATCAATGCCAGCGTTGGCGTTTGCACGCGACCTATGGGAGTCAGTTGGCCGGTGGCTTCCGTTTTGGTCAATACCCTGGTTCCATTGATGCCCACCAGCCAATCGGCTTCCGACCGGCTTACAGCGGCATCGGCCAGAGGTTCCATAGACTTGCCCGACCTCAATTTCGTAAAGCTGTCCCGGATGGCAACCGGGGTCATTGATTGCAACCAAAGGCGCTCAACCGGTTTGTGGCAACCCGCATAGCGCACGATATTCTGGAAAATCAATTCCCCCTCGCGCCCCGCGTCGCAAGCATTGATAACGCCCGTGACATCCGCTCTTTTCAGCAGGCCAAGCAGCAATTTAAGCTGGTTTTCAGAATCTTCAGTAGGAGCCAGTTCAAAACGGCTTGGCAGGAGCGGCAAGTCCGAGAGCGACCAGCGCTTCTTGGCGTGCTCAAGTTCTGGCGGCAGGATGATTTCCAGCAAATGGCCGACCGCAGAGGAAACCACCATTTCGCTGGACTCAAAGTAGCCGTGCCCGCTCGCTGGAATTTTCAATGCACTGGCAATGTCTCTCGCCACGGAAGGTTTTTCAGCGATTATCAGTCTTTTTTCCATAAGGTTAGTTTCATTTGATTTTGGTTCGATGTGCATTCTTAAACTTGCAGAGCGTTATGCAGTGTGCTTGAGGTCTGTGCCTGGAGTAGTTCGCCGATGAACAAAGCTCAAGATCCGAAAAGGCGGCTAGGATGGATGGCTTCCAGAAGTCTGTTCTGAACTGAACAAGGGAAAATCCGTTTGAATGAACTGTGGTGCTGGCACCCCGCTGGAGTGGATTCGACTGATTGGACGGCCTGGGCATTTTGGAGCGCGAACCACCGGTTTGGGGTTGGCTTCGGCGATGAGGGTATCGAGGTGGGGGAGGTCGAGTTGCGTTGTTTTCATGGTGCGTTGTTTTGGTTATTTGCGAGCATGATTGCTCACAACGCACAAATTGTTTAGGCGAAGCCTTGGAAAACCGGAAGCAAAACGCCCTCGTCTGTTGAGGACGAGGGTTGGCAAGAGCGGCAGACAGCAAAAATTCTAGTGATTTGATGAATCTGCGAATATCTAACTGTATTCGCGGCAATTCTTGTGTCTCAAAAACACTCGAATTACTCAAATTACTCAAATTTGAGATTTCAGGCGTCATGACATTGATGGCTTCTTAATCTGGAAATGGAACTGGAATCTTTTCGTCAGTTGAAGCCGGCTTGGCTTGCTCCGGTGTCACCGGCTGGGAAACGTCGGGGCCGACTCCAGTTGCTGACGCAGGCACCGGGTTGGAGTTTTCCACAGGGACATTCTTTTTTTCTTCCGCCGGAGGAGTTGCTGTTGCTTTTGAGGATGAATCCTCGGAAGCGATTTTTTCAGTCCTGAACCGGTATTGGGGAACGGTTGGTTTTGGATACCTTTCGACGAAATACTTATCTGTGCCACTGATTGTTGCGAATGGAAGTTTGCTGTTCAAAGATTTTGTCAGGGCACTGTTAAAGGCAGTCTCCGGATTCTTATGGTCGGTATTAATCAGGTAATCATTGTAAGCGGAATACGCCGGAGCCATTTGGTTAGGCATGATAAATTTTTCATACAGTTGTTTGGACGAATAATATTTCCCACCCCCTTTGGCACAAACGTCCTTGGCCAGTTGCAGGAAGGCATCCTCCCAATCCGTTGAAGTAGTCATGGACTGTATGGCTGTGTCCGGTCTGGTGGGATCACCCAAGTCGTTAGCCACCAAGATGCCGCCGACATAATGCGCCCATTCTGGAAAACTCGTGTTATGACATCCCGGTTTTCCCCCCTCCTTGGCCCACTTGACAATCAAGGCATCCAGAGCCGCCAAGACATTGCGGCGGCAAAGATAGGTTCGCGGGTTCGCCTCATCAACCGGTGGTTCAAATGCCGAAAGCATCGCGTGCAAGTTGTTGTCATACTTTTTTTCATTCGCATCTTTATCTTCGCGGGAATTGAAAACGCGAATCACACACATTCTTCTGGCCAAGTCGGGGGTCAATGGCAGAGACCCGTTGTATGACAGGCTGAACATGATTTCATTCGGGACGGTTTCCTCATAGGAAGTGCCGATGGCGCGGTCAGTCCAGTATTCAGTTGTCACAGCGGCTTCCAGGCTCGGATTATCCAAGTCGCTTCGGCAGTTTGCGAAGTGCATGAACCGTCTGCCGGCCATCAAGGCCGTGGTGATACGGCGTTTAACCTCCTCCTCATACTCCAGCGGCGGGTCTTGCGTAGCCAATTGGGAATGCACAATCGGGGCAATCATGGCCATGCAATCTTTGCCGGAGCGAGGCTTGTTGGCGGTCATGACCCACAATGGCGACCGTTTTCTCCATCCCATCAAGCCTTGGCAATGCGGGGTCAATAGGCGGGCGATGGCATTTGTTTTGTCTTGGGATTGCAACTCAAATTCCCTGAATACCTCGTTCAGAACCACTTCGGCCTCTTTACTATTAATTTCAAATCCTAAGTATCGGTCGCAATAGTAAAAAACCCATTCGCCGTTGGCCTCCACATACTGACCGAATCCTGGTTCCAATTTCAGTAAATGCCAGCTTGCGATTTTCCCTTCAATTGGATTTGGTTTTGATGTGTCCGATTTGGATTTATCGGTTTCACCTGCCGGAGGTGGCGAGGCCGGGGGATTCTCAGGTTCAACCATTGGTGAGGATTCGCCGGTTCCGTTGGCACCAGTAATCATGCAGGCTCGGTGGCAATCGCCATCTGAATTTTCAGGAGCTTCAGAAACAAATAATGTCTTGTATAGAGGGGCAGAGTAGAATTGTTGAACAGCGCCGGATGCCGATTCTTCACCTTCATTTCCCCCCCCTTCAGGTTTTGCCCTGAACGGGTCTGTCTCAAGTTCGCATATTTCTTGGTCAACCCTCTCGTTGTGAGCTTTCCATCGCTTTAAGCGTTTCTCTTCTTCCTCGCTATCAAGATTAAAGGGGTCGAATGGAATTTCATATTTGGTCAGTAATTTGATGGGGATTGAAAATTCCAGAACCCGGTCCACCTTGGGCAAATAACTACTCAAGATGGCGGATGACAATAAAGTTTTGGAAATGGCTGGCGTCATGGACAACCCGACAAAAATGCGACCCGAAGCCTCAAACCCGAATTCAATCCAGCGTTCCAATTCCGTTACGGCCTGCTGATGATTGATGGGTTCAAAAAACACGCTGGAGGCAAATTTGCCGGTCTTGGCCGACTTCTTAATCCGGCCAAAAACTCCAAAGCGGAAGCAAAGAAAGCATTCTGACTCGTTTGCCGGGTTGCCCTCGTAAGTGAGCCGCCGGCTGCTCCGTTCCGCCGGGGTTGTCGGCACAATACGGTCACCAATGGCGTTACGTAGAATCTCACCAACCTCGTGGGCAAATACAGATAATGGACGGTTTTTTCCCGGCAGCAAAACCCGGGGCCGAGTTGTCGGCGTAGGTGGGGCTGGTGCAGATCCCGACGGTGCTCCGCCACCGCCCGGTGTAGATGTGGTTGTGCTCGCGGCCATGCGAAACACAACGCCATCGGATTTTTTTGAACTGCCATTACGGTTGCGGCTTAAGGTTTTCATGTTTTTAGTGGGCGAATTAGGATGAATCAACAGTCTCGGTTGGGTTTTTTTCTAGTTGCTCGAATTTGAATTGTTTGAGGCCAATGACTTTAATAACCCATTTACGTCGCCAAGATTGCTCGCTGTTAGGTGAATACCCTGCATCGCATCTGAATGGGCAACGAATCGTTGAATCACGCCGGGGGCATCAGAGAGGTTTTGGTGGACGTGGCATAAACGATAACGGACATCTTTTGGGATAGCCTGCCATTGTGCTGCTCGTGCGGCCGTCGGACTGGTGATAAATTTAATGAATGGAAAAACATTACTGATTACGAAATATCCCTCCGGCAAGGTGAGAAAATATCTTTTGGTGAGCTTTTGCGCAGGAGATACCAGTGACTTGGCTTCTGTATTCATATTTTTATTAAGGTGAATCGGTTGAGGATCTAAGCGTGAATTCAGTTGGGCATTAAACGCTCGGCTCCATTCGAGGGTTGTCGGACATGTCCACGGTATAGCTGTGCACGCCTTCGCCGTTGCAAAAGCAAATCACGAACTGTTTCTCCGGATCATATTCCCGGACCATTTGTTTCAGCTTATCAACGCTCACTCCAGCCCCCATGTCTGCCATGTCAGCCTCCGCCAAGTAGGTAATTTGCCCGGCGGCAACCATCACGCTACCCCGGCCGAGCTCCCGGTTTGACTCGCTGGCGAAATTGCCGAGGGTCGGCAGATTTGATTGGATGGCCGCGAGATGCCGGCTTTTTAATTCCTCGTTTGATTCCGGTTGGCAATTCGGTTCCGAGGTTTCAAACAAGCCTGTAATGCTGGTGATTTGTCTCGTGACTTTGTCTGGTTCCCAACCCAGTTTGCCGGCAATCGCGAAGAAATGGGGCATGGCCGAATAAATGAACTGTTTGAGTCTGTCGGCTGGAACTTTCACGCCCGTTATTTCGCCGTCCTCGTCGCGGGACAACATCGCCCCGGCATTGCACCAGACCAGCAATTGAAGCGTTTCAAGCTGGGGGTTGAAAAAATATAAACCGTAAGGCCAGGCCTGATTGAGCGCCTGAAAATAGCGACAAACTTCCGGGACCTCAACCAACTCACAGGCTTCATCCTTGTATCCATCCACCAGAATGCAAACCTTGAATTGCAGGTTGACCAGATTTTCGGGATCGGCCTGGCTTGGGTCAATTATTCCATACTGGCGGAGAATTTTTAATATCGGCTCGAAATCCAGTGATTCGATGTGCTTACGATTGACCGTGGTCATTACCACTCTGTTGCCAATTCCGGGTTCTTCCAATATTGCATTGCTCATAGATGTATTTCTCCGTTTGCAACGCACCAAAATGAGACAGCCCCATCAAAATTCAAAACACTGTGCCAGGCATCAGAAAGGCGCGCATTGCATTGATTTTATTCGTTTATTTTGTCGTTTATGTTTTTTCCCGAAGGCGATTGGCTCGGTTAACAGACGAACAGCAATAATAATGCCTAATGGTCATGGTGAAGCATTAGCAAAATGTGGTTAGTTGAACTGGTGCTCTTCCTCGCTGGAAAACAAGATTCGCCACGAAATAACATTACGAACAGATGTTTCGGAGATTTGGAGCCGAGAATATCTTCTGAAAACAAATTCGGAACTTCTGTTGGTTCCGTGTGGCGCTACTAATCTACTGGAAGCAAAAGCCTCCCTCGCGGGAGGCGTGAAAACCGCCTAGTAATCTTCCGGCAGCAAAACGCAAGTGGAACTGCGGTCAGCCTCGGTGATAATCCAGAACTTCGTGT
>CAIOAQ010000297.1 GCA_903856025.1 uncultured beta proteobacterium | reverse complement strand
TATCGGAAAGACTCATGGCGTAATCCAGCGGAAACACAACCGCTTGCGCCTGACGCAGCTGCTCCACTGTCTTTGCACTTGCGATGGCCTCGCGTGCTTCTTGTAAAACATCGGCATCGCCGCTGGCAGGTCGAGACATGGCGAATCTCCATCTGAATTGATGGAGATATTATTACACTAATGAATTAGAAATGGAATTAAATGTAACAAAGTGTTTGTTGTTGATTTATTCAATCTCTTGGCTAATCCATTGCAACTGGCCAGGTACGGTTTTTAGTTAGCTGCAACTAACGGGCAAACGCATTAGGCGGCGCAGTCCCCCTGCTTTTGTAGCTTTCAAGCACAGGTCAAACGCTGCGGTTTCTCGCCAGCGGCGGGTTTTTGGAGAAATAGCGCTCGATGCCACGCATCAGCGCATCGGCCAATTTGTCCTGAAATTCGTCGCTGTTGAGTTTGGTCTCTTCGTCCGGGTTGCTGATGAAGGCGGCTTCGACCAGCACGCTGGGAATGTCCGGTGCTTTTAACACGGCAAACCCGGCTTGTTCCACGCGACCCTTGTGCAACTTGCCCACGCGTTTGATCTCTCCCAGCATGGCACTTCCCAGCACCAGGCTGTCCTTGATCTGGGCGGTGGTGCTCATGTCGAGCAGGGCATGTTTGACCTGTGCGTCTTTGGCCTTCACATTCAGCCCGCCGATCAGATCGGCCTTGTTTTCCTTGGCCGCCATCCACCGTGCTGCCGTGCTGGAGGCCCCGCCCTGGCTGAGCGCGAAGACGCTGGCACCCTGCGGGTTGGGGGTGAAAAACGCATCGGCATGTAGGCTGATGAACAGGTCGGCCTGCACCCGACGCGCCTTGTCCACCCGCACTTGCAACGGGACAAAAAAGTCGGCATCACGCGTTAAAAAGGCGCGCATGGCGTTGCCATTGACCGATGCGCCATTGATGCGCTCACGCATGCGGTGCGCCAGGCGCAGCACCACGTCTTTTTCCCGCGTGCCGCCAGGGCCAATGGCACCCGGGTCTTCGCCGCCGTGGCCGGCATCCAGCGCAATGATGATCAATCGGTCCGTGGCCGATGGCGTGGGCTCCGAGATAAAGGCTCCAGGCGATCTATTTGCGGTTTTTCCACCTGTAGCCCCCGTGTTCATTCCGTTACCCGCTATAGAACTTGCAGTGCTCGCAGCGGCTTGCGGCGGATGGCTGGGTGCCCTTTGTGCAGTGGCGTCCGGCGGCGCGGTTTTCTTCGAGATCAAGTCACCCAGCGGATCAGCGCTTGGCGCAGGCGCAACGGTCGCCGGCCGTGCGTCTTTGAGCCGATCGGCAATCAAGGCCTCCAGTGGGTCAGTGACCAGGGTTGGGTACAGGTCAAACACCAAGCGGTGCTGGTAGGCAGCGATCGGTTCCAGGGTGAAAACCTGCGGCAAGATGGGTTGCTTCAGGTCCACCACCAGGCGCACCAGGCCGGGCCCAAATTGGCCGACGCGAATACCGTTGATGGTCGGGTCGGTGGGACCGACCTTGGCCACCAGCTCTTTCAGGGCCGGGTTCAGGTCAATGCCCCGTACATCCACCGCCAGCCGGGGCGGGTTGGGCACAAAGGTTTGGGTGAAGCTGAGTTGTGTATCGGACTCGATGGTGACGCGGGAATAATCCGCCGCAGGCCATACCCGTACCGCCAGGATGGTGGCACCCCGCACCAATTGCTGCACACCCAGCAACAGCACCAGGGTGCCCGATTGAAGGAGTACACGGCGCTTCATGGAGTTGTCGCCGATGTTTTGGGTGAATTTACCGTATAGCCCTTGTCCACGTTGCGTGGGGTGCTATCAAAACTATTGATCAGTGCCAGTCCAGTGAGGGTTTTCGCGGTCAGGGTGATGTGGCGCTGTGTGTCATCCAGTACGGCAAGCTGCACCACCAGATCGGCCTGGGGCACGCAGCCTGCGGCTTTGTCAGGCCATTCGGCGAGCTTGAGGCCAGGGCTGGCAAAGATGTCCCGAAAACCTGCGTCTTCCCATTCCCTGGGGTCGGTAAAGCGGTAGAAATCAAAGTGCCAGAGGTTCAGACCGGGTAATTCATAGGGTTCCACCACCGCATAGGTGGGGCTTTTGATGCGGCCTTGCACGCCCAATGCGCGCAGCAAATGGCGCACCAGCGTGGTTTTTCCTGCGCCCAGATCGCCTTGCAGCTCGATGTAGGCCTGGCGCAGTTCAGGCTGCGCACTCAGGGAGACAGCAAAGCGCTCGGTAGCCGCTTCGTCATGCCAGAGCAGGTTTTTTACAATCGGCAGGTGAACAACATCACCCGGCAAATCAGTGGCAGTCAATGGGTCTCCAGAATTCAGGATTGGGGGCGGGCACTTGGATTTTCACAAATTGGCATCGCCGGTGTCGATTTGACCTCCGCAGAACCCGGATTATCGGCGTGGCTGGCGGCAGGTTTTCATGGTGACATGCATTACATGGCCGCGCATGGCCTCAAGCGAGCGCGACCTGCTGAATTGCTGCCTGGTACCGTGAGTGTGATCACTGCGCGCATGGACTATTTACCCGCCGGTACCCCACAGGGATGGCAAACGGTGGAGTTTGATCGGCTCAAACAACCGTCGGAAGCCATCGTGTCGGTGTACGCACGGGGACGGGATTACCACAAGGTCCTGCGCGCCCGCCTGCAAAGGCTCAGCGAACGCATCGCTGCTGAAGTGGGGCCGTTGGGTTACCGTGTGTTCACCGACTCGGCTCCGGTGCTGGAAGCCGAACTGGCCAGCCGCAGCGGGCAGGGCTGGCGTGGCAAACACACGCTGCTGCTGAGCCGCGAGGCGGGCTCGATGTTTTTTCTGGGTGAAATCTTTGTGGACATGGCCTTGCCCCTGTCGGAGCCGGTGGCGCCCCACTGCGGCAGCTGCAGCGCCTGCATCGAGGTGTGCCCCACCCATGCCATCATTGCGCCGCATCAGCTTGATGCCCGACGGTGCATCTCTTACCTGACGATAGAACACGCCGGGCCAATCCCTCTGGCGTTGCGCCCCCTGTTGGGCAACCGCATCTACGGCTGTGACGATTGCCAACTGGTTTGCCCCTGGAACAAATTTGCCAAAACCAGCACTTTGCCCGATTTTGATGTGCGTGCGGGGCTGGTGGGCAGCCAACTGGTGGACCTGTTTGCCTGGACTGAAGATGATTTTTTACGCTTCACCGAAGGCAGCCCGATACGGCGCATTGGGCATGAACGCTGGCTGCGGAACCTGGCTGTCGCGCTGGGCAACGCGCTGCGGGTTGCCGATGCTGAGAATTCCTCTGCGCTTGTGGCTGCATTGCGACTGCGCGTTGGGCATCCGAGTGAGTTGGTGCGGGAGCATGTGGCTTGGGCTTTGGGGTATGTATAGGTATTTAGGTGTGTAGCCCTTGGGTTCACTGCGTGGATAGCTATCAGTTTTGATTGATGGTGTGGTCTTTTTTGCTTTTGTAGTCCCCCCTCATCCCCAACCCAACCGCCAAAAAATCTCAAACAAACGCTCTCAAAACCCCCAGCGCCAGCGGCAAACTCACCATGCCCAGGACGGTGGAAACAGTTACCAGCGCCGCCACATACGCCCCGTCATAACCCATGCGCGCGGCCAGCACGTAACAACTCGACGCGGTGGGCAGGGCCGAAAACATCAACAAAATGGTGGATTGGACCGGGTTCAGTCCAAATGCCAGGCACAAGCCCAGCGCCAGCACGGGCATGAACAGGTGGCGGATCATGAGCACCGCCACGCCCAGCAGCTTGGCATGGTTAAGGGCGCTGAGCTGCATGCCAGCGCCAGCGGCCATCAAGCCCAGGGGGAGCGATGCGCCGCCGATACGTGTCACCGTGGGCTCCAGCCATGTCGGGATCGCTAGACCAAGCAAATTGGCGGCAAGTCCGCCTGCGGTACCGATGATCAGCGGATTGCGAGCCAGCTCGGCCAGAAATCCACGTTGGCCATGCCGTGCCATGGGCCAGACCGCGCCTATGTTCATCAATGGCACGCTCACGCCAATCAGCAATGCAATCACCAGTAGACCTGGCGAGCCAGCCAGGCGGTCGGCCAACGCAAGGCCAATGAAAGAGTTGAACCTGAAAGCCACTTGCGCGCTGGCCGCATGTTGGCGCAACGAAACATGGCTTTTCAATCCCGGCCAGTAGGGCACCGAGTACGCCATGGCCATGCCACCCAGACCCAATGCCCAACCCGCACCTACCAGATTGCCAGCTGCGCTTATGTCCAACGGGCTTTTCAAAATGGATTGAAACAACAGCACCGGAAAGAAAAGGAAATAGACCAACTGCTCCACCTGGGTCCAGACCGGGCGGTTCAGGGGTGTGAAGCGGCAAATCAAGTAGCCGATCAATATCAGTGAAAAATCTGGAAACAGCAGCTGTGCAAAGTTCATTGCCGAAGAATAGCAGTGCATTGAGGTGCTATCGCCAAGTGTGTCAGTAGGTGGGTGAAATCAAGGTCTAGAATGGTTGAAACAGAACAAGACTGTGCATTTCAAAGGCGCAATGTAAAAAACCACTGTCTAGGGAGAGTGATCGTGACAAAAGAAGACTTTGCCCACTTCAAATACTTGGTGGTTGATGATGATGACCTTGCGCGTGACCTGATTGGTGCCACGTTGGGCAGAGTTGGCGCTACCCAGGTTATGTTTGCCGAGGATGCAGTAACCGCCTTTCGCATGGCGCAGCAACACCAACCTGATTTCATCCTGCTTGACATTTATATGCCCGAGGTTGACGGCTGGGCCCTGCTTGATCGGGTGCGTCAGGTGCTGCCTCAGGTGGTGGTGGTGATGGTGACTGGTTCTCGTCACAGTGAAGACTTTAACCAGTCCTTGGATCAAAGGGTGGATGGCTTTTGCGTCAAGCCAGTCATGCCTCAGGTGATGGAAAAGGCGTTGATCAATGCCAGACAACGCAGGCTGGCAGCAGCTCGCTGATCGTTGTTGCGCACCATTGGAAATGCCCCACAAAACTGCAGTCATTTGCGCGACCGACCCAGCGATCGACACCTTCATTGATGCCCTGTGGCTGGAAGAAGGCTTGGCCAAAAATACGCTGGCAGCCTATCGGCGTGACTTGACTTTGTTTGGCGCGTGGCTGATCGCCAGAGACTGGAAATTGTTGGCCGTGACCGAGCACGAGCTCAATGACTATTTTGCAGACCAGCATGACAGTACCAAAGCCACCACCGCCAACCGCAGGCTTACAGTGTTCAAACGGTTCTTTCGCTGGGCGCTGCGCGAGCGCATGGTGCCGGTTGACCCCACACTCAAGTTGCAAGCGGCCAAACAGCCGCTGCGCATGCCCAAAACCCTGACGGAGGCGCAGGTGGAAGCCTTGCTGAATGCGCCCGACACCAGCGAAGCCCTGGGGCTGCGCGACCGCACCATGCTGGACCTGATGTACGCCAGTGGCCTGCGGGTCAGTGAATTGGTGGGCTTGAAGGTACTCAATGTCAGCCTGAACGAGAACGTGCTGCGGGTGTTTGGCAAGGGCAACAAGGAGCGACTGATACCGTTTGGTGAAGTCGCCAGCCATTGGCTCAAGCGTTATCTGGCACAAGCGCGGGCAGAATTGCTGGCAGGCCACCAGAGCGAGGCGCTGTTCATCACCCTGCGTGGTACCACGCCCGGTACAGCCATGAGTCGGGTGATGTTCTGGATGCTGGTGAAAAAATATGCACTGCAGGCGGGTATCACGGCACCGATGTCTCCCCACACCTTGCGTCATGCATTTGCCACCCATTTACTCAACCACGGCGCGGATTTGCGTGCCGTGCAGATGCTACTGGGGCATGTGGACATTTCCACCACGACCATCTACACCCACGTGGCGCGGGAGCGGCTGAAATCGCTGCACGCGCAACACCATCCACGCGGGTAACTGCTTTTTTGGTTCTTGAGAAAACTCCGTACGCCGCCGCCAGACTGCTTGAAGTCAACCGCGACTGGAAATGCCTTTGCGTAAAACAAGCCGACCTCACTGGTGCGTCAATGTGCTTTGTAACTGTATGTAAATTACGCTGTATTTACCAGGTTTCATTGGATTTTTAATTTTCCAAGCCGATATGTAATCGTCGGGCGAACGTTGTCATAGAAACTAACTATTTTTTGGAGAATACAGCCATGAGCATGCCCATTTCAGGAATGTCAGGCGCAGGGATGGCACAAGCCATGTCGGGTGCGAGCGGGCGCGCCCCGCCAGCGCAAAAAATGGAAGCCGTGTTCAGCAAGATAGACACCAGCGGATCCGGGACGATCACACAGTCGCAGTTCGCACAAAGTTTTCAGAATCTCAAGATGCCGAATGCCTTCAGAGCCATGGGGGCCGATGCGATATTTGCCAAACTTGACCCCAACGGTACCGGCAGCGTCTCAAAGCAGGATTTTGTCAACGGCATGAAAGCCTTGATGGCGCAGGCTCGTCATGGTGCCAGCAGTTCAACCCAGAGCAACTTGCAGTCTGGGCCGACACCCGCACAGACGCTGACCTACAGTCTACAGTCGCTGGAGTCGCTTGGTGCGCAGTCTTCGGTGGCAAGCGGGTCACTGGTCAACACCACCGCCTGATTTGGTTCAAGCGCGGAGCAAGTTGCCTCCGCGCTGACCTTGGTTGTCTACCCAGGCATGCGACACGCCCAGGCTTTCTAGCCAGTCAATGGCATCGCGCCCTTTGAGCATGGCTATGGTAGTAATGCTTCCTGCAACCAGGCAACTATCGGCGACCACACTGATCGACGACAAGCCGCGTACTGGCCGCCCACTCTTGGGATTGAGGATATGGCAGTAGCGCTGTCCTGCCACCTCAATGTAGCGTTCGTAATCTCCGCTGGTGGCAATTCCTCCCTTTTTGACCTCAATAACTGCCATCGAGTTGTGTGGATGTTCAGGGTCACGTAGACCGACACGCCAAGCCGAACCATCGGGATGGGGACCGATGATTCGGATGTCCCCTGCGAGATCAATCAAGCCATGTTCAATGCCATTGCTCAGACACAAGTCGGCCACCCGGTCGACAGCATATTCCTTACCAACGCCCCCAAAATCAAGGCTCATGCCTGGCAGTGGGAATTGCAGGAGAGGTCGGGACCAATGCATTTTTTCGAGCCCAACCGATGGCAATAGGGCATCAATTTGACTTTGTTCGGGTAAACGAGCCACAGAAAAATCCCACGCCTTGTAGAGACTGCCTGCGCTGATATCGAACAAACCGCCGCTCATCTTGTGGCAGGCAAAAGCGTAATCAATTAGACCGGCTGTTTCTTCGTCAACTTCAATCGTGCCGCCTTGCGTGGCGGTGCGATTGATCTCGGAAAGCCAGTTGTCCGAGCGAAAGCGTGAGTATCGCTGCTCAATACGAACCACTTCGGCAATCATTGCCTGTGCCAATTCGTTGGCCGCTTCCGATGTCTGTGCATAAAAATGCAGCACGCATTCCGAGCCCATTGCAAAAAAAGGAAAACTGAAACAGTCGTTCATATTGAAAATTGCCGTGGACCCAGAATCGCAACGCATGAGCAAGTGTTATTGCCCCATTCCACCCATGGCGCTACCGCGACGCTTGTGTTGACCCATTTCAGCCTTTTCGCTTCTTGGTTTTCCATCATTCGGTGGGGGGCAAGTGGCGTTCGCTGACGACGCAAAAACAGGGATGGTGGAAAGCAGCATTTGATCGGCTATCTGTCTCTGGCTGGTATCAAGCACGGCGTAAAGCGCTTTGGCAGACCGCTCAATCTCATCGAGTGTGGCAAGTCGATTTTGCATGTTGTCAAACAATCTTCCAATCTGGCGGGGAGCCGCATCGCCCGAGAGCGCCGTCGCCGGCCTTTCCTGGTAATACACCTTGGTGTAGCCGTCAATTCTCGCCACATAGGCTGCCCAAAGGGGCTGCTGCGAATCAGTCAATTTCAGTTGCTCGCGCACCTGGCTGAGACTGGTCTCTGGTGTTCTAGCTTGTTGGGCAATCGCAGGCACAGAACGGGCGCTTTCGCCAGCCTCAGTGACGCTGGTGCTTGGCACTTGTGCCGAACACAGCATCGGAACAAGAATCAGGGACGAATAGACGAGTTGTTTCAAGCGATGGCTCCTGAAGAATGACAGGCTTGAGCGTAGCTGCGTTGATTCTATTTTTTGCCCTATTTCAAGCAAAGAAAGGTGAAGTTGATTGGGCTACCCTCGACGAGGGCGCTCCAATCAAGGTGGCACACCGCGACCACTTTTCGCCAGAATGTGTATGAATTCCCCGCAGAATTATTTTGACTTAAAAATGGTTTCTGCCCAGGCCAGCGCCTGCAGGTGCGCCCAATTGACCTGGTGGTCGGTCAGTTGCAAGGCTTCGGCGGTCTCGGCAAACACCGCGTCGTCCACTTGTTCACAGGCCAGCGTCAATTTTAGGAAGGGCGCCAGCAGGCCTGTGCCGTGCAACAGGGCCTCGGTCACGCTTTGTGGCAAGGAAATGGTGTCGATGACCTGCGCCATTGGCAGCCCCACCATGGTGTCAAGCAGCGAGAAGATACCCACCACAAAGGCGTTGTCGCATTCTTCCTGGGGCAAGAGTTCGGCTGCAAGGAGTTCCATCAGCCTCCCGCGCACAATGGCTGCATGGCCTACTGCTGGTGAGCTGCCCGTAAGTTGGGATGTGGTCATCAGCAACGCCGCCCAGCGGAACAGTTTTTTCAGGCCAAGCAGCATCACCGCATGTCGGAAAGAGGTGATTTCGCAACTCAAACCAAAACCCGCAGAATTGATAAAACGCAGCAGGTTGTAGGACAGTGTCGGGTCGCGCTTGAAAACTTCTTCAATGTCTGCGGTGCTGGCTTGCTTGCGCACCAGATTGATCAATTGAATGATCGCCGCTTGCGACGGGCGAATGGCCTGGCCATGAATCAGTGTGGGCTTGGCGAACCAATAACCCTGAAACAGGGGGCAGCCCAATTTGGCTGCCATTTCATACTGGGCAACTGTTTCGACTTTTTCGGCCACCAGTTGTGCGGGGGTGACGCGGTGGGCGTGTTGCACGGCACTGGCGAATGAGTCACCGGCGAGTTTGGACATGTCCAGTTTGACAAAGGATGCCAAAGCCAGCCAACTGGCGTAGTCGGGTGACAGCACCTGTTGGTCAAACGCGAGTTTGAATCCACGTTGGTGCACCTTGATCAAGGTTTGGAAGTAGGTTTCAATGTCTTCGGGGGTTGATTTGTCCAAAGGCAATGGGGGCACCTCCAACACCACACGTTCAGGTTCAATCAGCTCCAGATGCCCACCTGCCAGTGTTTCATGGGTGCAGTTGATGAAGATCATGTTGCTGCCGCGTAGCACTTCACTGTCCGCATTGGACAGCAGGTTAAACAGCAAGGCGGCATCACTGGCTGCGCTGTAGCTCTGGCCGTTGAGGGAGCGGTCAAACAACTCATAGCCATAAATGGCCCGTTTGGCGTCCAGAATCGGTTGACGGGCAATCCCCATCACCGACGGTTTGGTTTTGGGCGTTCCTGAACTTGGGGCGTTGTTTTGCATAGGGGAAGGATTGTGGCGGAAGTGTCTATCCGGTGGTTTCGAGTAAGGCCAATTCAGTATCCGTAAAGCCGGCTTTGCGCCGGGCCTCGATGTTGAAAGGGCCTTTGAGCAACGGTGCCCGGTAACGCAATGTCAAGTTCTTGTATTCTTCCACAGGGTCGAGCTGTCGTTGTGTGCACAGGTACCGATACCAACGGTTTCCGATGGCCACGTGGCCAATTTCGTCACGCAGGATGATGTCCAGAATCCCGGCGCCCGCTTGGTCCCCAACTGACACCAGGCGATTGCGCACTGCGGGAGTTGCATCCAGTCCGCGGGCTTCCAAAGTGCGCGGCACAAGGGCCAACCGGGCCATCACGTCGTCCTTGGTGCGCTCGGCCATGTCCCACAGTCCGTCATGGGCTGGAAAATCGCCATAGGCAAAGCCCAGGCTCGTCAAATGTGCGTTGAGCATGGTGAAGTGCAGGGCTTCCTCTTGAGCCACGCGCCACCAATCCTGGTAAAAATCTGGGGGCATACCTGCAAACCGCCACAGCATGTCCAGCGCCAGGTTGATCGCATTGCTTTCAATGTGGGTCAACGCGTGGATCAGGCTGGCCCGCCCCAGCAAGGTGCCAACCGCGCGAGTTTTGAGCTGCGAAGGGTGAACGAGTACCGGACGGTCGGGGCGACCAGGCAAATCGCCTGGTTCTGACCACATGGCTTGCGTGTCAAGGGCACACTGTTCAGTCTGGAGCGCCAGGACCTGTTCGGCCTTGTGGTGGGGCGATTTGATTTGCAGCAGGCGCAGCGACTGCAACCGCAAACACGCCAAGGGCATGGCCGTGTCTGTCGAGGCTCTGGAAGGTGAGGGTGGCACGCGATTCATAGGTTCCCTACAATTCTAGGTAACTTGAAGGCAAAGGACGATCATGGCAATTTACGAAGTGGACGGTATCTCACCGCAGTTGGCAGAATCTGCCTGGGCGGCTGACAGCGCTGAGGTGATGGGTGACGTGGTGCTGGGTGAAGAAGTCGGCATTTGGTTTGGCGTCGTGGTGCGCGGCGACACCTCGGCCATCCGCATTGGCGACCGTACCAACATTCAGGACCTGAGCGTGCTGCATTCGGATGTAGGCCTGCCTTTGACCATTGGCTCGGGTGTCACGGTGGGCCACAAAGCCATGCTGCACGGCTGCACTGTGGGTGATGACAGCCTGATCGGCATTGGTGCCATCGTGCTCAACGGAGCCAAAATTGGCAAGGGTTGTCTGGTCGGCGCGGGGTCTTTGGTCACCGAAGGCAAGGAATTTCCCGATGGCTCCATGATCATGGGCAGCCCCGCAAAAGTGGTGCGGCAACTCACGCCAGAACAATTGCAGGGCCTGCGTCACAGTGCGGATCATTACGTGGCCAACGCCCAGCGTTTCAAGACCAGCCTGCACAAAATTGCCTAAGCTTCGTTGCCGACAGCGCGGGCACGTTTAAATCAAACCGGAAACTTCACTTGTCTGAAATTCATAAATTTATTTTTGATGGCCTGCCCGTGCGCGGCGCTGTGGTGCGTCTGACGGATGCCTGGGTAGAAATCTTGCGCCGGCGCGCCAGCAACACCACACATGGTGCGTATACCGAGCCGGTGCAAAACCTGTTGGGCGAGATGACCGCTGCGGCGGTGCTGATGCAGTCCAACATCAAGTTCAATGGTTCCCTTATCGTCCAAGTGTTTGGGGACGGGCCGGTCAAGCTCGCCGTGGTGGAGGTCCAAAGTGACTTTGGCCTGCGAGCCACGGCTACGGTGAATGGTGAGTTGTCTGCAGAGGCGTCGCTCAGCCAGATGGTCAATGTGGGCAATGAAGGGCGGTGCGCCATCACGCTCGACCCCAAAGACCGCCAACCCGGTCAACAACCCTACCAAGGCGTGGTGCCGCTGTTTGGGGACCACAAAGAAAAATTGGAAAAATTCAGCGATGTGCTGCAACATTACATGCTGCAGAGCGAACAACTTGACACCACCTTGGTGCTGGCCGCTGACGACAAGGTGGCGGCTGGCCTGCTGATTCAGCGCCTGCCTATGGCCGGCAGCGGCAACCTGGCTGGGACAGCCAGTCAGGCCGATGAAGACCAAATTGGCATCAACGAACACTACAACCGCATAGCGGTGCTGGCCTCCAGCCTGAAGCGCGAAGAATTGTTGACGCTGGATGTGGACACCATCCTGCACCGTTTGTTTTGGGAAGAAGCGCTGTTGCGCTTTGAGCCTTTGCAAGGTGATGACGGCCCCCATTTTTCATGCACCTGCAGTCGTGAGCGTGTAGGCCGGATGATTCAGGGGCTGGGGCAAGAGGAAGCGCATGGTATTTTGCAGGAGCGCGTTGACATTGAGGTGGGCTGTGATTTTTGCGGTGCGCAGTACCGCTTTGACGCGGTGGATGTTGCGCAAATCTTTCGCCAGCCGGGTGACGTGCCGCCAGCCACCGAGGTGGTGCAGTAGGTCAATTGCACCGGCCTTTTTTATTCGGGACAGGCCTCAAATCAACTGATCGTCGTGACTGAGCGCCTCATCCAGTCGTGAAATCAGGCTGCCTAGCCGTTGTGGGGTGTCACCTGACGCAATGGGTGCACTGGCTGACGCGTTGGGCGCCGCTTGTCGCACATGCTGATCGGCCAGATCAAAAGCTAGATTGAGCGCCGCCAGTACCGCAATGCGGTCACGGGCACGCACTTTGCCAGCATCGCGGATTTTGCACATTGCGGTGTCGACTTTTTCGACGGCATCCAGCAATTTGGCTTCGCCGCCGTCTGGGCAACCGAGCAAATAGCTTTGCCCCATGATTTGCACTTCAAGCTGTTTCATGCTTGTCCTTGTGATGCGTTGCTCTGTCCGTTGGCCGAGTTTGGCAGTCGCTCCAGCAAGGCATCTACCCGCGCACGCGCTGCACTCAGGCGGCTTTTAAGCGAATCACGCTCTTGTGTGAGGGTGTCAATTTGCTTGTAGAGCAAGGCGTTGGTGCGTGTGAGTTCCTCGTAGCGCACCAGCAAGCGCTCTACGCGTTCAGAAATTTGGTCGATTTGGGTGTGTTCCGACATAGGGCGGCATTGTAGGGTTTTGGAAAGTCATCCGGTTCGGGGCCAGGTTGAATGTTAAACACTGCACTAGAATCCGTAGCGTTGGTGCTCGCAGTGTGGTTCACACGCTGCAGTTCAACGGGAAGCAGGAGGGTAAGGCATGCACATGCCAAACCTAACCTGCGCTGCCCCCGCAACGGTAAGTGGACGTGTCGCAAGGCACCGCTTCCATCATAGCCACTGAGCGTTCTGAACACGCGCTTGGGAAGGCGATGGAGGTTGATTCCACCAGCCCGGATACCGGCCAACACGGTGGCTGCGCGCTTAAAAAACGTGCAACCGTGACGCTCAAGTGCTGTCGGGGACGACGGCGAGGGCATTTCTGATGGTCTTTCCTTTTTTATGAAATCTTTAAATTATTTGTTGCACCGCCGTGCACCGGTGGCTCTAACTTCGTCTGCGTTTGCTGTGTTAAGCGCACTTTCCGGGTTGGCGCATAGTCAATCGGTAGCTGCGCTCGATCAGGTGACGGTGACTGGTTTTAATGAATCAGCATCCACTTTGTCGTTCGGTGTGAGTGTGATCACCCAGGCTGACATTCAGAAGTCGGGTGTGACGACCGTTAACGAAGCCTTGATGAAACTGTTGGGTGTGCCAGGTCGCCAGGACTTTTACGGCGGTGGTGATTACGGACTGGATTTGCGCGGTTTTGGCACGACAGCGTCGAGCAATCAGGTGGTGATTGTGGATGGCATCAAACTCAATGAGGCAGATACAAGCAATACCCGTCTGGCAGGCATCGCCATTGATACGGTGGTAAAAATTGAGGTGCTTAGGGGCAGCGGCGCGGTGTTGTACGGCGAAGGTGCGACCGGTGGTGTGATTGTGATCACGACCAAGGCCGGTTTGGGCGTGGCGCGACAAAACTTGGTCAATGTGTACGCCGCTGCTGGCAGCTACGGCTTGCGCGAGGCACGCGGCAGTGCCACGGTGGTAGCGGGCGGGTTTTCATTGGACGTAACCAGTCAGTACCGGCAGGCTGACAACTACCGCGCCAACTTCAAGTCGCTCACCGATGGCGGTACGGTTCAGGCGCAGTGGAGCAATGATTGGCTTCGCGTCGGTGGCGCTTATGCCCATGACACCATGGACACCGGCTTGCCTGGGTCCTTGACTGCCTCGCAATACCAGGTCAACCCGTCGCAAACCACCACACCGCACGACAACGTTTCGATTGACAACACCCGTAACACGGTGTTTGTGCAAACCGATGTGGGCGAATGGCAACTCGGGCTGGATGTCGGCCAGCGTCACAAGTCGCTCAACAGCATGCTGAGCGGATACGTCTATGCGTTTGAGGTGGATGCCAATACGCTGGCGCTGCGTGCGCGCAATGACAGCAAGTGGGGGCAAGTTAGCAATGCATTGACGCTGGGGCATGACCAGAATGGCTGGCGCCGCAACGTACCAGGTGCGTATGGCTCGGTGTCGGAACAAAACGCAGATGCCAATTACGTGCAGGACGATCTCACACTGGCCAGCGGAACACGCGTTTCACTCGGCTATAGGTCAGAAAACATGGAGCTTTCGGACAGTGCTGCGGTGACCAACACCAGCCAGACGCAAACCGCCTGGAATCTGGGACTGACGCAGCCCCTTTCGGCCAACTGGTCTGTCTTTGGCCGTGTGGGCACCAGCTATCGGTTGGCCAATGTCGATGAAGTGGGTTTTGTCGCGCCCGGTACCGTGTTGCAGCCGCAGACCTCACGCGATGCCGAACTGGGTAGCCGCTGGAACTACGACGGCGGTCGCGCCGAACTGCGCTACTACCGTAACAATTTGACCAACGAAATCGGTTATGACCCCAACGCAGTCGGGCCTTCCAGTCCCTATGGCTATAACGGAGCCAACGTCAATTTTGATCCGACCCTTCGCCAAGGTGTTGAGCTCGAAACCAAGCACACGCTGAATCAAGCGCTGTCTCTACAAGCTAATTTGGGCTTGCGTCAGGCCACCTTTTCTTCGGGCACATACAGCGGCATGACCGTGCCGTTGGTGGCTCGTTCCACGCTGGGGCTGCATGCGAACTGGCAAGTTGCGTCGAGTCAGTCGCTTAATGCGGGCGTGATGTTTGTGTCGTCACAGTTTGCCGACTTCAACAACACGTGCCGGGTGCCGGGCTATGCCACCACGGACGCGCGCTATGCCTACCAAATGCGCAATATCGAGTGGTCACTGGGTGTCAGCAACCTGTTGGATACCAAGTACTACACCCAGGCGTTTTCTTGCACCGCTGGGGTGACGAACGGCATTTATCCTGAAGCTGGGCGCGCCATGAACGCGGCACTTCGCGTCAAGTTCTGATCGGAAATATTGACGACCATGTCCACTTGCCCAGCCATCCTTGTCGCTGCCCCGGCCTCTGGCCAGGGTAAAACCACGGTGGTGTCGGCCTTGGCACGGCTGCACACCCGCCAGGGAAGAACCGTGCGGGTGTTCAAGTGCGGGCCCGACTTTCTGGACCCGGTCTGGCATGAGCTGGCCAGCGGCGCGCCGGTGTACCAGGTGGACTTGTGGATGAACGGTGAGTCGGACGTGCGCGCGCGCCTGGCCGCCGCTGCCCGTGAGGCCGACCTGATCCTGGTCGAAGGCGTGATGGGCTTGTTTGACGGCGACCCCAGTGCGGCGGATCTGGCGCGGTGTTTTGGTTTGCCGGTGTTGGCCGTGATCGATGCCAGTGCCATGGCGGGCACCTTTGGCGCGCTGGCCTTTGGCCTGCAGCATTACCAGCCTGATTTGCCCTGGGCCGGTGTGCTGGCCAACCGGGTCGCCAGCGAACGCCATGCCCTGATGCTCAAAGACAGTGTGCGCGCGCCCGAGCAGTGGATGGGCGCGGTGATGCGCAACCCGGCGATGAGTTTGCCTGAGCGACACCTGGGTCTGACAGTGGCGAGTGAGGTGAGCGACGCGCTGGCACGCCTCGATGCAGCCGCCGACGCGCTGGCGGCCACGCCACTGGGCCAGATGACGCAGCAAGACATGCAGCGTTGGGCGGTGGAATTTGCAGCACCTGTGATGCGGACGGAAGGTTTGGTGGCAGAGTGCTCTGCTCCGTGTCCCCCGCCCGCTATGCGGGCTCCTCCTTTACCTGCGCAGAACACTCTGCCACCAAACTTTCCTGCGTTGCATGGCAAAACCATTGCGATTGCCCGCGATGCCGCCTTCTGTTTTATCTACGCCGCCAACCTGGATTGCCTGCGTGATCTGGGTGCGGATCTGGTTTTTTTCTCGCCGCTGGCTGACGCCGCGTTGCCCGCCTGTGATGCCGTATGGCTTCCCGGTGGTTACCCGGAGTTGCACGCGCCAACCATCGCCAGCAACACCGCCTTGCGCGACAGTCTGGCCGCGCACATCGCCGCAGGCAAGCCGGTGTGGGCCGAATGCGGCGGCATGATGGCGCTGTTTGATGTTTTGGTGACGGCGGATGGCGAGCGCCACGCGCTGTGGGGTCTGCTGCCTGGCACCGTCACCATGCACAAACGCCTGGCCGCACTCGGGCCGCAGCAGATCACCCTGGCTGCGGGTACCCTGCGTGGTCACACCTTCCATTACTCCACCACCGAGACGCAGCTGCAGCCGGTGACCCGTACCGCCCGCCCAGACACCGACCCGTTGCCCGATGCGGGCGAGGCCCTGTGGCAGCTGGGCAGCGTGCGTGCCAGCTACTTCCACGCCTGGTTTGCGTCCTGCCCGGAAGCGGTGGCGGAACTGTTTTCATCGCCCAGCGCGACTGTTCGCACGGAGTTGCTGCTGTGAGCCTGTATTCCTTGCCCCAAGGCCCGCAGCGCATCGTCTGCCTGACCGAAGAAACCACCGAATGGCTGTACATGTTGGGGCAGGAGCATCGCATTGTGGGCATCTCTGGTTACACCGTGCGGCCCCGGCGGGCGCGCGATGAAAAGCCCAGGGTGAGCGCGTTCACCAGCGCCAAGGTCGACAAAATTCTGGCGCTGGAGCCGGATTGCGTGTTGGGTTTCTCTGACATGCAGGCCGACATTGCCAGCAGCCTGATCAGGGCTGGCGTGCAGGTCACGGTGTTTAACCAACGCAGCGTGGCTGAGATTTATGAGGTGCTGTTCCAGGTGGCAGCGATGGTCGGGCAGGGTGAGCAGGGCTTGGTGTTGCTGCAACAAATGCAGCAACACATTCAATCAATTCAAGGGCTGGCATCCAATTTGTCATACAGACCCAAGGTTTACTTTGAAGAGTGGGACACGCCCCCTATCAGCGCGATCCGTTGGGTGTCTGAGCTGATCGGCATCGCTGGGGGCGATGACATTTTTCCTGAATTGGCTGCACAGCCGATGGGCAAGCATCGCATCATTGCCGACCCGACTGACATCATCAGGCGCAACCCTGACCTCATCATTGGTTCCTGGTGCGGCAAGAAGTTTCGCCCTGAACTGGTGGCGGCGCGCCCCGGCTGGGGTGAGGTGACAGCCGTCAAAACAGGGCAGATTTTCGAGGTTAAATCGGCCGACATCCTGCAACCTGGCCCTGCTGCCCTGACCGACGGCGTGACGCAGTTGCACCGCATCATCATGGATTGGGGACGTGTTCATGGATAAAGCTTTGCAAGTTGCCTGCAGTGAACTCATTTTGGGCGGCCAGAAAAGCGGCAAGTCGCGCCGTGCCGAGGCGCTGGCGCAAGCCTGGTTGGCGCAATCTCCAACGCACCAAGCGGTCCTGATGGCCACCGCACAAGCGCTGGACGACGAAATGCGCCAACGCATTGCGCGTCACCAGTCTGATCGTGCCCAGCGTGTACCGGGTCTGCGCACGGTTGAAGAACCGCTGCATTTGGCACACGCCATTGACCTGCACAGCAGTCCCAACACCTTGATCGTGGTCGATTGCCTGACGCTGTGGCTGACCAACTGGTTGATGCCGGTGTCGTCCACCCACGTGGCTTTGGACCCGATTGCGCAGGATGCGCAGTTTTTTAATGAAAATAAGCCTCTAGCCCACGTGAATAAAGCGCATATTGCTATGCTTATAGAAGCGATCAGTGCGGCCAAGGGACCGATCGTGCTGGTGGGCAATGAGATCGGCCTGGGCGTGATTCCGATGGGACGCGAGGTGCGCGCCTTTGTCGACGCGCTGGGCGTTTTGAACCAAAGCGTGGCGCAAAGCTGCCGACGCGTGACGTTGATGGCAGCGGGTTTGCCGCTGACTTTAAAGGACGACAAATGAAGGCTCACAAGCCACTGCAAATGTTGAAAACCTGGCTGCTGTGTGCGCTGTTGGCTGCGCCCTTGGTGCACGCCTACGAAGTGGTGGATGACCGGGGTGTCGGTGTCAGCTTTGAGCACGCACCGCAGCGCATCGTCAGCCTGTTGCCCTCACTTACCGAAACTGTGTGCGAACTCGGTCAGTGCGCCCACCTGGTGGGGGTGGACCGTTATTCCGACTACCCGGCCAGCGTCAAGAAGTTGCCCCAGGTTGGCGGCGGGCTGGACCCGAACATCGAAGCCATCGTGGCCTTGAAACCTGATGTGGTGCTGATGGCTACCTCATCGCGCGTGGGGCAGCGCTTGCAATCTCTCGGCATCAAAGTCGTCGCACTGGAGCCCAAGACCCACGCCGATGTGAAGCGTGTACTTGAGAAAATTGGCCAGGTGTTGGCCGTGCCGGATGCCGAACGCGTCTGGCGCGCGATCGACGCGGGTACCCAGGCGGCGGCGCAGTCGCTGCCCAAAAGTGTGGCCAATATCCGTGTTTATTTCGAAGTCAACCCCGGTCCCTACGGCGCGGGCGAGTCGTCCTTCATTGGCGAAACCCTGACCCGCCTGGGTGTGAAGAACATCATCCCGGCCAAGCTGGGACCGTTTCCCAAACTCAACCCTGAATTCATTGTGCGTGCCAACCCTGATGTGATCATGATTGGTCAGCGCAGCGTGGACAGCATGGGCCAGCGCCCCGGTTGGGACAGCATGCGTGCGGTGCGTGAGCAGCGGGTGTGTGTATTCAACACCGCGCAATCCGACGCGTTGGTGCGTCCGGGCCCCCGCATGGCCGAGGGCGCGCGGCTGATGGCGCAGTGTCTGGCGGACAAGGTGGTGAAACCGTGAACCTGCGCCAAGCGTCTTTATTGGGTTGGTGCTTGCTGCTGCTGGCGCTGCTGCTGCTGGCCTTGGGCGTGTGCGTCGGCAGCGCCGGGTTTGAAAACCTGTTGCAACCGCTGCTGAATCCTATTGCCGACCCTGATCAAACCGCGATGGCCCAACAAATCGTCTGGGAAATCCGTCTGCCGCGCACGCTCGGAGCCTGGGCGGCAGGGGCCTTGCTGGGCCTGGCGGGTGCACTGGCGCAGGGGCTTTTCAGAAACCCGCTGGCCGACCCGTTTTTGCTGGGCAGTGCCTCGGGGGCCACGCTGGGTGTAGCCCTGGCACTGGCGGCCATGGGCGGGGGCGCACTGGGTGGTGGTGGCATGATGGGTGACACCATGGCGTTTTCGGTGTTTGGCACCGGCTGGCTGGTGCGCCTGGGGCTGACGGGTGCGGCCTTTGGCGGTGCTGTGCTGGCGGTGTTGTTGACCCTGGCATTAAGCAAAGGCGTGCAACACACCTTGCGCCTGCTTCTGGCAGGCGTGGTGGTGGGCGTGGTGCTGGGGGCCATCACCCACTTGGTGCTGCTGTGGACCCCCGAGTCCTTGCCCGCCATGCAGGCCTTTATGCTGGGCTCTACCGCTTTTGTTGGCTGGAGCGCGTGTGGGGTGATGCTGCTGGTCTGGCTGCTGACCAGTGTGGCCGGGGGGTTGTTGGCGCGCCTGCTCGATGCCCTGAGCCTGGGTGAGTCCACCGCGCACAGCCTGGGCTTGCCGTTGGTTTCCATGCGCTTGGCCCTGGTGGCGGTGTTGGCGCTGGCCACGGGCGCCGCGGTGGCGCAAACCGGGTTGATTGCTTTTGTGGGCTTGGCCGCACCGCACCTGGTGCGCTCGGTCGCCAAAACCACGCATGGTCGGTTGATGCTGCTCTCCAGCCTGATGGGGGGGGTGCTGCTGATGGCCGCCGACACGCTGGCGCGCTGGCTGATTGCGCCCCAAGAACTGCCGGTGGGGGTGCTCACCGCCGTGCTGGGTGGCGGCTACCTGCTGTGGTTGATGCACCGTGGCACGCGGGGTGGGGGATCATCGCTATGACTTCAATAGCTGTTCACGCCCACAACATAAGGGCCAGACTCGGAAATTCTGAAATATTGCATGACGTGTCCCTGGCGTTGCCACAGGGCCGTTGGACCAGCATCGTGGGTCCCAACGGCGCGGGCAAATCCACCTTGCTCAAGGTATTGGCCGGGTTGTTGCCGCACCAGGGTCGTGTGGAGTTGTTGGGCCAGCCCCTGGAAGGTATGCCTTCCAGACTGCGTGCGCAGCGCCTGTCCTGGCTAGGGCAAAGCGAGCCTGCCGCTGACGATTTGACGGTGTGGGACGTGGTCATGCTCGGGCGCTTGCCGCACCAGGCCTGGCTGGATGCACCCAGCCATACAGACCGCGCGGCGGTTGAAAGCGCCCTCCAATCCACCCAGGCGTGGGACTGGCGCGGCCGCAGTCTGGGCCAACTCTCGGGTGGCGAGCGCCAACGCGTGTTGCTGGCGCGTGCCCTGGCGGTACAGGCACAGGTGCTGCTGATGGACGAGCCGCTGGCCAATCTGGACCCCACCCATCAAGCTGATTGGCTGGGCGTGGTGCGTTGTCTGCTGGAGGGCGGTGTCACCGTGGTCAGCGTGCTGCATGAAATCTCGATGGCGCTGCACTCGGACGACATGGTCATCATGGCGAATGGCCGCATCACCCACCAGGGTGCCAGCATCGACCCGGGCACCCATCGTGCGCTGGAAGCGGTGTTTGACCACCGCATCACCATTCACCCCCTGGCCAACCAGTGGGTGGCTTTGCCCAATTGATGCCCTAAATTTCCAAGTCTTTCATGCACATCGAAACCCCTCCCACCGAAAAACCCTACGACAAAGCCGAGGGTGAACGTCGCGGCATCGTCATCGTCAACACCGGCGACGGCAAGGGCAAAAGTACCGCCGCGTTTGGCCTGGCGCTGCGCGCGCATGGGCGTGGCAAGGCAGTGAAGATTTTCCAGTTCATGAAGGTGCCCTCGGCGCGTTTTGGTGAACACCGCATGTTTGAGCAGATTGGCATCCCCATCGAAGGCCTGGGCGACGGTTTCAGCTGGAAGAGCCAGGATTTGGAACATTCGGCCCAGTTGGCGCGCGACGGCTGGCAAAAAGCCAAAGCCGCCATCCTGAGTGGCGACTATTTCATGGTCACGCTCGACGAGATCACCTACCCGTTGATCTACGGCTGGCTGCCTTTGGATGATGTGCTGGATACGCTCAAAACCCGCCCAGCCCAAGTCCACCTGGTGCTGACCGGCCGCCGCTGCCCGCCCGAGATCATCGAGCTGGCCGACACCGTGACCGAGATGCAGATGGTGAAACATGCGTTCAAGGCGGGTATCCCGGCGCAACGCGGTATTGAAGACTGAAGCCTTGGAGTCCTGCATGAACACCCCTGAAACCGCGCCTGACCTGGCTTTTACCCCAACGGAACGTGCGGGTGTTTACCGCGCCATCTTCGAGCGCCGCGACATGCGCCACTTTGCCGGTGGTACGGTGGCCCCCGAAGTGATGCGCCGCCTGCTGACCGCTGCCCACCACGCGCCCAGCGTCGGCTTCATGCAGCCGTGGCGCTTCATTCGCATCAGCCAGCCTGAGCTGCGCCAGCAGTTGCAAGCGCTGGTGGAGCAAGAGCGCGTCACCACTGCCCATGCCCTGGGCCAGCGCGAGGACGAGTTCATGCGGCTCAAGGTGGAAGGCCTGCTCGATGCCGCCGAGGTCTGGGCCGTGGCCCTGGCCGACGGGCGCGAGCAGCACATCTTTGGCCGGCGTACCTTGCCGCAGATGGACCTGGCCTCTGCCGCTTGCGCGATTGAAAACCTGTGGCTGGCCGCCCGCGCCGAAGGGCTGGGCGTGGGCTGGGTCTCACTGTTTGACCCGCTGGCCGTGGCCGAGCTGCTGCACCTGCCCACGGGTGCCGAGCCGATTGCCCTGCTGTGTATCGGCCCGGTGCACGCGTTTTATGAAGAGCCGATGCTTCAGCAAGCGCGCTGGGCCAAACGTTGCCCGCTGGACGATTTGCTTTTTGAGAACAGTTGGGGCACCCTGTGCACCTTGTCCGCATGATGGCGGGCTGTATTTTTTATACCCAAGGCAACGCATGACCTACAGCGTCAAAGAAATTTTCTACACCCTGCAGGGCGAAGGCCAGCAGGCTGGGCGACCGGCGGTGTTTTGCCGCTTTACCGGCTGCAATTTGTGGAACGGCGTGGAGGGCAGTCGCGCCAGTTCCCTGTGCCAGTTTTGCGACACCGATTTCGTCGGCACCGATGGCCAGGGCGGGGGCAAGTTCAGAGCCGCGCACACCTTGGCCGAGCGCATCAACGCGCTCTGGCCCAAGGCTTACCCGGCACGCAAATACGTGGTGTTCACCGGTGGTGAGCCGCTGCTGCAGCTGGATGTGCCGCTGATCGACGCGATGCACGCCGCAGGCTTTGAAGTGGCCATCGAGACCAATGGCACGCTGCCGGTGCCCGAGGGCGTGGACTGGGTCTGCGTCAGCCCCAAGATGGGGGCCGCGATGGTGGTGCGCGAGGGCAACGAACTCAAGGTGGTCATCCCTCAAGCGGGCCAGCCGATGGACATGTACGCCGCGCTGGACTTTGAACACCATTTTGTGCAGGCCATGGACGGCCCGGCGCAGCAAGATAATCTGCAGCTGGCCATTGGCTACTGCAAGGCGCATCCGCAGTGGAAGCTCAGCCTGCAAACCCACAAGCTGCTGCAAATCCCTTAATTTTTTGATCAGACCACCCCATGCTCACCATCACCCGCAAAATGGAATTCGATGCCGGACATCGCATTCCCGACCACAAAAGCCAGTGCCGCAACCTGCATGGCCACCGCTACACCCTGCTCATCACTCTGACCGGTGATGTGGTGCAGCAAGACGGTGCCTCTGACAACGGCATGATCATGGATTTTGGCGACATCAAGGCGTTGGCCAGCGAACACCTGGTGAACCTGTGGGACCACGCTTTCATCGTTTATGCCCACGATACCCAGGTGCGTACGTTTCTGGAAAGCATGCCCGACCACAAAACCGTGGTAATCGACCGCGTGCCCACCGTGGAAAACCTGGCCAAAATTGCCTTTGACATCCTGAAACCGGTGTACCACGGCCATTACGGCCACCAGCTCTCGCTGGCCAAGGTGACGCTGTATGAAACGCCCAATTGCTGGGCCGAGATTGACGGTTAAATTCACATTTATAACGTTGTTGCACTGGCCTTGGCGCGCGACAGTAATGCCTGCTGGTACCGCCCCTCGTCGCCAATGAACATGTTGACTCCCCTACCTTTGGAGAATTTTTGATGACGGCCACCTGCATCATGGTGCTGGGCACCACCAGCGGCGCAGGCAAAAGCTGGCTGACCACCGCGCTGTGCCGTCACTACGCTCGCCAAGGCTTGAAAGTTGTGCCCTTTAAGGCGCAGAACATGAGCAACAACGCCAGGGTGGTGGCCTCAAAAGACGGACATGGCGAAATTGGCAGCGCCCAGTATTTTCAGGCGCTTGCAGCCAAGGCCGAGCCCGAGGTGCGTATGAACCCCTTGCTTCTTAAACCCGAGGCAGACACCCACAGCCAGGTGGTGCTGATGGGGCAGGTGGATGCACGGCTGACCGCCATGCCATGGCGTGAGCGCAGCAACCATGTCTGGCCCCAAATCGCTGCGGCGCTGGATCAACTTCGGGCGGAAAACGACGTGGTGGTGATCGAGGGTGCAGGGTCGCCGGCCGAGATCAATTTGCACAGCAGCGACATCGTCAACATGCGCGTGGCCTTGCACTGCAACGCTGCATGCCTGCTGGTGACGGACATCGATCGGGGTGGTGCGTTCGCCCATCTTTATGGCACCTGGGCGCTGCTGCCGCCAGAGGAACGTGCGCTGATCAAGGGTTTTGTACTGAACAAGTTTCGCGGCGATGCCAGTTTGCTGGCACCGGCACCGCAGATGTTGCAAGACCTGACCGGAATTCCCACTGTGGCCACGCTGCCCATGTGGTGGCAGCATGGGCTGCCAGAAGAAGACGGTGTTTTTGATGACCGCAGTATTTCTAAAGGAGCGGTCAGCTTGACGGTAGCCGTGATTGCCTACCCACGCATCAGCAATCTGGACGAATTCCAGCCGCTCAAAAACATTCCTGGGGTGAAGTTGCAATGGGTGCGTTCACCTGCCGAGCTGTCGGGCTTGAAGCCTTCCGACTGGGTTGTCTTGCCCGGTTCCAAATCCACCGCTGCCGATCTGGCGTGGCTGCGCTCCCAGGGGCTGGATGCGGCGGTGGCGCAGCATGCGGGGCAGGGCGGTGTCGTGTTGGGGGTGTGTGGCGGTTTGCAAATGCTAGGTGAAGCATTGATTGACGCGCATGGCATTGACGGCAACGCGCCGGGGCTGGGGCTGCTGCCGCTGGTAACGGTGTTTGAGGCTGACAAAACGGTGCGGCGTACGCAGACCCGATTTCTGAGCGTTTGGCAGCATGAGGCCCCCGGTCATAGACCTGCTGGCGTGGCTGAAGCGCCGGATGATCCTGTGACACCCTGGACTTCGTTGGCGGGCGTGTCCGTCAGCGGCTATGAAATTCACCAGGGCCAGACCGCGCAACATCCGGCCATGGCCGAAGCTGGCGATGTGGCGATTGAGGTGCTGCCGGGCGGCCTGGGCTGGTGCAATGCGCAGGGCAATGTGCTGGGCCTGTACCTGCACGGCCTGTTTGAAGATCCCGCTGCTTTGCAGGCGTTGTTTTGCGCACGCTTGAACGGCCCGGTGCCGACGCTGGAGCTGGTGTTTGAGCGCATGGCCGATTTTGTTGAGACCCATTTTGAGCCCGGCCTGCTCGACACCCTGGTGCGCTGAAGTGGTGTCGGCCAGCGCTGCTATGATTCACCGCTTCAGGTGCCCGCAGGCTATTGCCCTCGGGAGAATCGGGAAGACGGTGTGAATCCGTCGCGTGCCCAACGCTGTAAGGACGATGCCTCGCGCAAATGCCACTGGCTGCCAAGCCGGGAAGGTGTGTGAAGGCAGATGACTCCAAGCCAGAAGACCGGCCTGATGTTGTTATGGGTGCTGCAAGGCCGGGCAGCGCCTCCACTATTCACGCACAGGGGATTGCCATGAATACCACGCTTCCTGTCCTGACGGACATCTCTTCGCCTGCTCTGACTTCTGCACTGCAGGACAAACTCAACAACAAAACCAAGCCACTGGGCTCTTTGGGCCGCATTGAAGATTTGGCCCTCAAGATCGGCCAGATTCTGGGCACGCAAAACCCGGTGCTGGACCAAGCCCAGATGGTGGTGTTTGCCGGTGACCACGGGCTGACCGCACGCGGCGTGTCGGCTTTTCCAAGTGACGTGAGCTGGCAGATGGTGGAGAATTTCTTGGCTGGCGGCGCGGCCGTCAGTGTGTTTTCACGTCTGAATAGCATTGCGCTCACGGTGGTGGACTGCGGCGTCAAACATGACTTTCTGGCTGGCCTGCCCGCAGGCACACAGCGCCCCGGTTTGCAGGTGCGCAAGGCCGTGGGTGCCGAGCAGGGCACGGCAGACTCCAGCGTGCAAATGGCCATGACGGCTGAGCAATGCCAGCAAGCCATCGCGCACGGCGTGGCGCTGGTCAAAGAGCTGCCGGGCAACGCGCTGCTGCTGGGCGAAATGGGCATTGGCAACACCTCGGCCGCATCGTTGTTGTTGTCGCGCCTGGCCGGGCTGGACATTGAGGTGTGCACCGGCGCGGGCACCGGGCTGGACGCGCCCGCGGTGCAACGTAAAACGGCGGTGTTGCGTGAAGTGCTGAGCCGTCATCCGAATGCCAAATCACCGTTGGATGCGCTGGCTGCTTTGGGCGGCTTTGAGATTGCCACCATGGTCGGCGCGGTGTTGCAGGCGGCACAAGAGCGCCGCGTGGTGGTGGTGGATGGCTTCATCGCTACCAGCGCAGTGTTGGTGGCCCACGCCATGCAGCCGCTGGTGTTGCAGCGTTGTGTGTTTGCCCATCGCTCGGGCGAGCGTGGTCATGAATTCATGTTGCAGTACTTGGGCGTGCAGGCCTTGCTGGACCTGGGCCTGCGCCTGGGCGAAGGCTCTGGCGCTGCCCTGGCCTGGCCGCTGCTGCTCTCAAGCTGCGCCATGCTGCGCGAGATGGCCAGCTTTGAGTCGGCAGGGGTGTCGGAGAAGTCGGCGGCGGAGCAGACGGTGGCGGTTTGAGTGTTGCGCCGATGCGCTTGCCCCGTCTTTTCGGAAAACACGCATCGCCACTGTGTGGGTGTTTGCGCTTGACGGCGTTGGTGCTGGCCATTGCCGACGGTGGGTTAAGCCGGTGGATGTAACAATACCGGAATCAGAATCCGGTCCATGCCCATGCCGCACCTTCACATTGAAACACCCTACATCGAATCACGCGCACTGAGCCTCCAATCAGGGCGCAATGTCTGGCTCAAAATGGAAGCGTTGCAGCCTCCAGGTTCCTTCAAGATACGTGGTGTTGGTTTGAAGTGCCAGGAGGCAGTCGGGCATGGTGCCACCAGATTTATCTCATCTTCTGGTGGAAATGCGGGTATCGCGGTGGCTTACGCAGGGCGCCAATTGTCCATACCTGTCACCGTTGTGGTTCCAGAAACAACGACGGACAGAGCAAAGACGTTGATCAAGCAAGAAAACGCAGATGTAGTGGTGCATGGGGCATCTTGGCAAGAGGCCAACGCTTTGGCCATGTCCATGGTGGGTGCGGGTGATGCATTTGTGCATCCATTTGACGATGAACTGCTGTGGCGTGGACATGCGTCGATGGTCGACGAAATGGCTCAAGCCGGTGATGCGCCCGATGCCATCGTGCTTTCGGTCGGCGGTGGCGGATTACTTTGTGGTGTTTTGGAAGGCTTGCACAGAAACGGTTGGTCGACTGTTCCCGTCATTGCCGTGGAAACCCTTGGTGCGGATTCGTTCGCTCAGGCGGTCAAAGCCAGGTATCCGATAGAGCTACCGGCCATCCAGAGCATTGCGTCCTCATTAGGTGCACGCAAGGTGGCCCAACAGGCCTTCAATTGGACGTCCAAGCATTCCATTCACAGTGTCGTTGTGAGTGACCGGCAGGCGGTCAAAGCATGCGAGTCGTTCATACTTGATCACCGTGTCGTGGTCGAGCCAGCATGTGGTGCAGCCCTCGCCGCGGTTTACGAAAACGTCGAAGAAGTTCGCGCCTACAAGAAGATCGCGGTCATTGTCTGCGGTGGCGTGACGGCAACCATCGCACATTTAAAACAATGGAGCGGCGACTGAGTTTCGGATATCAGCATCCGCCAGCAAGTTAACTTTGCAGGCGGATGGTGTGCTAGCAAGTCAAAGGAAAATCATCATGGTTCAACGTTTCGATGTCGGTCCCCGTATGTCCGAAATGGCGGTGCACAACGGCACGGTGTATCTGGCCGGGCAGGTGGCCGACGATGCCACGCAGGACATTGGAGGCCAGATCCGCCAGGTGCTGGCCGCTGTGGATGCGCTGTTGGCGCGTGCCGGCAGTGACAAAAGCAGGATTCTGATGGCGCAGATTTTTCTGGTGGACATGGCGGACTTTGACGGCATGAACGCAGCGTGGGATGCCTGGGTTCCAGCGGGTCATACGCCGCCACGCGCCACCGTTCAGGCACAGCTGGCCAAGCCGGGTTGGAAGATTGAAATGGTCGTTATAGCGGCGGTCTGACGATGACCCGGTTCCTGCGCCATTACCTGTTGTCCATCCAGTTTTTCACCCGCATCCCGGTCACCGGGAGGCTGGCCGAATGGGTGGGTTTCAGTCCGGCCATGCTGCGGGCCAGTGCGGGACATTTTCCTGGAGTTGGCGTGGTGGTGGGCTTGCTGGTGGCCGGGTTGACCTTCGTGCTGTTGATGCTGCTGCCACTTACCGGGTCCGCACCGTTGGTGGCGGCCGCTTTGGGTACGGCGTTTGGTGTGTACGTCACCGGCGCGTTTCATGAAGACGGCCTGGCTGACGTGGCTGATGGCTTGGGCGGTAGTGCGGATCGTGACCGTGCGCTGGTCATCATGAAAGACTCGCGCGTGGGGGCGTTCGGGGCCATCGCGGTGATGTTGACACTGCTGTGCAAAGTGGCGCTGCTGGCGCTGTTGGGTGATGTGAGTGCGCCCTTGATGGTGATGGCCTTGTTTGTGGCGCATGTGGTGTCGCGCACCTGGCCACTGCTCACGATCCGTTTCATGGCCCATGTGGGTGATGTGGCGGGTTCCAAGTCCAAGCCGCTGGCCGACCAGATCACTGTGTTTTCGTTGGTGACTGGGTTCATGTGGTGTTTTGTGGCTCTAGCCCTCGTCATTTATGTACAAGCAGCTACTGAGTTTGTAGCAATTGATCTTGTGCCAGCGGGCTTGTTGCAGGCACTGCTGACTGCGCTCGTGGCCTCTGGTGTGACTTGGGCGCTGATGGCGCGTTGGTTTTTACGGCGGCTTGGTGGTTTCACCGGTGACTGTCTGGGCGCCACTCAGCAGGGGTGTGAGCTGGCGTTTTACCTTGGACTGGCTGTGAGCCTGTGATGATTCTGGTGCGCCATGCCAAGCCGCTGGTTGCGCCTGGCGTGTGTTACGGCGCGCTGGATGTGGCAGCTGATCCGGATGCCACACGGCAGGTCGCTGTGGCGCTGGCGAAAAAGCTGCCGCATCACGCGACAGTGATGGCTTCTACGCTACAAAGATGCGAGCTGCTTGCGCAGTTTTTACAAGGGCTACGGCCAGATTTAACGTATAAAACTGACGCGCGTCTGGCTGAAATGAATTTTGGCAGCTGGGAGGGCCAGCGCTGGGACAGCGTACCCCAGCAGGCGTTTGATGCCTGGACCGCAGATTTTTGGCTCCACCGTTTTGGTGGTTCGGAAAGTGTGGCCGAATTCATGGCGCGAGTGGCCTTGGCGTGGCAGGATGTGCCGGCTGAAAGCAACGATTCAGCCGCCTCACCGGCGCATGTCTGGATCACCCATGCGGGTGTGATTCGGGCCATGAATCTGATCGTGATGGGTCAACGTGAGGTGCATGACGCGGCCTTGTGGCCGGCCGTTGCACCTGCCTACGGGGAGGCCTGGTGCGTACCCCTCGGTGTTACCCCAAAAATGCAGACATATCTGCCAGAGTCTGCGCGTCGGGTGGATTGATACACAGCGTCTGTGGGTCGAGATGGAGCAGTTGCAGCAGCATCACGGGCAGTGCTTCAACGGTGGCCTCGGTGACTTCCCCCGCGTCAGCCAAGCGCCCAGCCAGATGCAAAACGGCCGCCAATTTATGAAAATCAGTGGACAGCAGAGGTTGACCCGCATGGCGTAATCCATTGACAAGTCCACTCGGAAAGTCCCAATGATGCGCCAGTTCTGCGGTCACTTCACCTTCGTCAAAGCCGATCAATTGGCGCTGACGCAGCCAACGTTCTCCGGGCTGGATGGGTTTGAGTTCTATCTTGGGCAGGCTTGAGGGAACCACCTGACCTAGGTTTATTTCGCCCAGGCGCAGCATCATGCCACCCAGCCAGGCCTCCTGGTCATCTACCTCACACAGGTCAGCAAGCCATTGTGCATAGCCGGCACACAGCATGCAAAAGCGCCAAAATTCCGCTGGATTCATACCCACTGGCAGGTGGTAACTGCGCACAATGCAAATGGACAGTGCCCTGGTGCGTACCAGGGACATGCCTACGACACTGACCGCACGTTCCAGGGTCTCGACGGTTCCTGACAGCCCAAACATGGCACTGTTGGCCATGCGCATCAGTGTGGCGGTCAGGGCAGGGTCTTTGCGAATGATTTTGCACACCATGTAGGTGTCAGCGTCCTCGTCGTTGAGGGTGCTGATCAGCTTCTGCCCTACTTCGGGCAGGACAGGCCACTCCACATACCTCAGGAAGGTGGATATTTGGGTGTATGGCGTGCGTTCGGGTGCGCTCATGCAAAGAATATCCTCAGACACTTTTTGATTTAAATTGACACTGCAATGCTACCCCACACTCGGTACATTTTGGGCGACGCGCCTGACAAATGTAGCGTCCATGCAATATCAGCCAGTGGTGGGCGTGCAAAAGGTAGGTGGCAGGTACTCGTTTGAGCAGGTTTTGCTCAACATCCAGCGGGGTGTGCCCGGGGGCTAACCCGGTGCGGTTGGCAACGCGAAAAATATGGGTGTCCACCGCCATGGTAGGTTCGCCAAAGGCCACATTCAGCACCACATTGGCCGTTTTGCGGCCCACGCCGGGCAAGGTTTGCAGAGCTTCCCGGGTACGCGGTACCTCTCCAGCGTACTGATGGATCAAAATTCGGCACGTTTCCATCAGGTGGCGTGCTTTGCTGTGGAATAGACCAATTGATTTGATATGCGCCTCAAGACCGGGCAACCCCAGATCCAGCATTTTTTGCGGCGTGTTGGCTGTCAGAAACAGTGTTCGAGTGGCTTTGTTCACGCTCACATCCGTGGCTTGTGCTGACAGCAGCACGGCAGTGAGCAGCTCAAATACGCTGGAAAAGGCAAGCTCGGTGTGAGGATGCGGGTTGGCCGCTGCCAAAGTGGCAAAAAAAACTTCAATGTCGATGCGAGTCATGCGGCTCAATGAATGCTAACGAACGAATCTGGCGACGGCAGTTTTGATTTCATCCAAGCCACGTCAAGTGTCAGCTTGGCAATCACGTCCTCCGGCAAATGGTCTACCGCGTCGGCGGTTGCATTGGGTGCATCGGCCAGAATTCCTGCCAGGTTGATCACTGCGCCCAATCTGGAGAAAGCTTGCTCAACCAGCGGGTCATAGCTGCGTTCAAGTGCCTGAACGATTTGGATCGGAAAGTTCCAGCGGCGTGCCAGCTCGGCGGTGATTTGCCCTTCAGAAAACCCGATCAAACGCTTTTCACGTTCCCAGCGACCACCTGGCAGACGCGGGAGTTTCTCGATTTCAGCCAGTGCCTTCGGATCGGCCTGTCCAATCAAGAGTTCACCTAAGCGTAGCATCATGCCGGTGAGCCAGGCTTGTTGGGCGTCCATGTTCAAAGCGCCAGCCAACCACTGTGCATACCCTGCGCATGCCATGCTGGCTTGCCAGAATGTTTGTTGGTCAAGCCCCGGCAAAGCCGGAAAAGATTCGCTCATGCAAGCTCCCACAGACAGGGTGCGCACCTTGGCCATACCTACCATGTGAATGGCATCGTCCAGTGAATGAACACCACGAGGCAGGCCAAACTGTGCACTGTTTGCCAGCCGTAAAAGCTTGGCGGTGAGTGCCGGGTCTTGGGAGATGATGTCACGCACCTCGATGACCGAGACGTCTTCATTGTTGAGTGTTTTGATCAATTGATGCGCCACTTTCGACATGGTGGGCAATTTGACAGTGGCAAAAAAGGAATCAAGACTGGACATGGAGCGTTCCTGTTTGTAGTAATTTTGCGATCGGTGACAATTTACCCCAATTACTGACTCATTCTGAGCGGTAGCGTGGTCCGTTTATGGATATAAGTGCGTATTTATTCACAAGTTAACCAAGAGCCTTTGTATGCAATTTGCTGATCGCCTCCAAAATGTTGAAACCTCTGCCATTCGTGAACTGTTCAAGTTGCTGGGCAAGCCCGGCATCGTCAGTTTTGCCGGCGGTTTTCCGGATCCTGCGCTGTTTGACGCGCAGGGCATTGCGCAGGCCAGCGCAACGGTGTTGACCAGCAACCCTGGCCCGGTGTTGCAGTATGGCGCGACGGAAGGTTACCAACCACTGCGCGAAGGCATCAGCAGGTTCATGGCGGACAAGGGCAGTACGGTGGCTTCAGAGGGCTTGATTGTCACTACAGGTAGTCAGCAGGCACTGGATTTAATTGGCAAGACCATGATCTCACCCGGCGACAAGGTGATTGTGGAAGCCCCCACGTTTTTGGCCACCATTCAATGTTTTCGTCTCTATGGTGCGCACATCATCGGTGCACCCATTGATGCCGATGGTGTGGATGTAGATAAGCTTGAACAGCTTATAGATGAACACAAACCCAAGTTGGTTTATTTGATTCCAACCTTTGGCAATCCCAGCGGAGCCACACTCAGCCTGGCTAGGCGCAAACGTGTTCTTGAAATTGCTGCGCGCACGCATACCCTGGTGGTTGAAGATGACCCGTATGGCGAGCTTTACTTTGACCAGGCTCCGCCACCGAGCCTGCTGGCGTTGAGTGACCAGGTACCGGGCAGTCGCGATTGGCTGGCACATTGCGGTTCATTCAGCAAAATCCTCAGCCCAGGCTTGCGTGTGGGGTGGTTGGTGGCACCGCCTGAGTTGCTGGCCAAGGCCACCATGTGCAAGCAGTTCAGCGATGCACACACCAGCAATTTGACACAGGCGATTTGCGCCGAATACCTGGTGTTGAACCGTCTGAAGGACACTTTGGCGGTGGTGCGACGTACCTATGCGCAAAGGGCACACATCATGGCTGAATCATTGCGTGCTGAGCTGGGTGATGCGATTGAATTCAACCAGCCCCAAGGTGGTATGTTTTTCTGGGTACGCCTGACCGGCACCCATGGACGCCCCTCCCATGCGGGTGATTTTGCCAAACGTGCCATCGAAAAACTGGTGGCCTTTGTGCCGGGAGCGCCGTTTTATGCGCATGACCCTGATCTCTCCACATTGCGTTTGAGTTTTGCGACCGCAGATGTCGTCAAAATTCAAGAAGGTATCGGGCGAATGGGGCAGGCGTTGTTATCCAAATAGCGAGTCGCCATGGACGTAAAACTCAATGCAATTGCGTCCTTGGCTTTTGGCATGGTACATGGCGGAGTCAGCCCATTTCACAAGATCGTCCGGTGTTGAGTCGAGGTCGGTGATCATCGCTACACCGATGCTGGCGGTACATTGATGGCACACAGGTTCTGGGTTTCCCCCCAGTGCGGTTGCAGTCAACTGGTAGGGTTCAGACAGACAAGCGCGTATTTTTTCGGCCAAGCTTCTCGCCAGGAGTTTTGATTCTTCCAAGTCGCTGGTCAATTCTTCGACGGCCATCACAAATTCGTCCCCTCCGAAGCGGGCTGTTGTATCCATTTCACGCACACACGCTTTAAGCCGTTGAGCAACCTCTATCAGCAACTGGTCACCCAGGCTGTGGCCAAAGCGGTCATTGAGAGGTTTGAAATTGTCCAGGTCCAAAAACATCACCGCACCGAAATTTCCGGTACGTTTTTGTGCCGCGATGGCCTGGTGCAGCCGGTCATGCAACAGTCGACGATTGGGCAGGAGGGTCAGGTCATCGTAAAAAGCCAACTGGCGTACTCGATTTTCAATGAGTTTGCGTTTGGTGATGTCGCGTATCACCACCTGGATGGCCGGTTCTCCATCAAAGTCGATAGCGGTGCCTTGGACCTCAACATCGATGATCTGGCCGTCCAAGCGTAAGAATTTGCACTCTATTGTTGGAGGGATAACCTCGTGGTTGTAAATGGCGTGCATGCGCTTGGTTTGGGATTCAATATAGTCTGGGTGGATCAACTCGGTGGTCGTTTTTTCCATCAAAACCTGGGCGTAGGGTGCGCCAAACAACCTCACTGCCGCTGGATTGACATATATGATTTTTCCGGCTCTGTGCGCCATGATGGCCTCGGGCGACCATTCAATTAAGGTTCGGTAGCGATCTTCGCTGGCCTTTAAGGCGAGTTGCGCTTGTTTAAGGGCAGAAACGTCTTGAATAATTCCCGCCGCGCTGACAGGCTGACCGGAAGGATCAAAGTCGAACTCGGCCTTTTGACGAACCCAACGCACGTGACCCTTAACGATGATACGGTGTTCCTGATCGAAGTTCTGTCTATTCAGCGCCAATTGCCAGGCTTGTTTTAGCGCTTCCTGATCGTTTGGATGAACCAGGTTCAGATACTGGAGATTGCCAAGGATCTGATCAGATTCCAACCCAAGGATGCGACCTGCTTCGGTTGATATTCGGATTTGATTGGTAATAAGGTCAGCTACCCAACTGCCCATTTTTGCAACCGACTGAGCCCGTTTGAGTTCAAGGGTGCGTTGTTCAAAGGCCTGATTTTTTTGTGTTAACTCGATGCTTAGTTGATGCAATTCGCTTAGGCGGAAACGATACAGTTTGACAAAAAAAGTGATCAATGATGCAGATACAAGATAAACAACAATTTGGTCACCGGCTTGTATCACGGTGTTGGATTCGAGCGTGTAGAGACTGAATCCATTGATCTCGGCAACGGCCAGTGCGACGGTGGCCAAAATGGTCAGGACCGTGATCACCAAGGCCATGCGAATTGAATGTATCCATCCAACGCTCATGATTACCAGAGGGAAACAAATGACTACCGGTGAACGTACACCATGGGTGAAAGTGGTAATGGCCACGAGTGAGGCCCACACGCCAATCGACATGACATTGGCAGCCAAAGTCACACGTTTGAACATCAATGCAAGGATGACCACGAGTGCAACCACCAGGATCAGTGCAGGCGCAGCGAGTCGCAAGGGTTGTTCAGGTACGGTGACACGAAGAGCTATCACGGACATGGCCGAACCTACGATCAGTATTCCGATCGTGAAGCGAATGAAAAGTAGCTTGGTTGCAACTGGAACTTGGTGCAACAGGTCAATGGGAGACCGGCTGGATTCGGAAATTTGCGCACCCCTTGTAAATAGGGACTGTTGAAGGGTCCCGATCCAACGCAATCGGATTTTTATGTTCTTGTACTTGCCATTCTAAGGTAACCCCGTAAGCGCCCGACGAATACCCTTCTTGCGCGTGGCCGATAGGTCGTGCAATATTTGACGAGTTGCAGACCCTGATGGTGTGCACTCAACTCAGATAAGTGCACACC
>CAIOAQ010000296.1 GCA_903856025.1 uncultured beta proteobacterium | reverse complement strand
GTGCCAGGCATCCAGCGTGAGCAGCGTCAGCGGCACGACTTCCAGGCCCGTCGGTACGATTCGTGTAAAATCCTGCCACATCGACCAAATCCTATGTAGGCAGGGGGGGTTGAGTCGGCATCGCCTCGGGCTTTAAGTCGGTTGGGTAGTCCCCGAAGCGTTTGAGTTTACTGGTGGCATACGGGCTGAGGAATGCCAAATCTGCGGGACGAATGCTGACACCTTCTGCCTTCAGCATATGAAGTGCCTGGGTCTGATCCACCACGTTTTGCAGCGCAACCGCATTGGTCACGAGCTCGTTATAGACGATGGCTTTTTCTTGATCGGCTGGATCGTTTGACCGTAGGTGGCCGCCCGAACCGAAGGCCAAGTGCTTGGCAAATTTGTGGTGCCGCTCGATCTTGGTCGTTCCCTTATGAACCGTGCGACGCAGGGATTCGTCCATGATCCATTCCAGCAAGTACGTTGTGCGTACCGCGTTACCGAGTTCCTTCAAGGCCATTGCGAATCGATTCCTGGTGCTGTAACTATTGACTTTCGCCAGGACCGCAGATGGCGCCAATGCGCCGCTTTGGATCGCCAGCGCCAGTTGCATGAACTGGGGGTAGTGCTCATGGATCAGCATCCAGTTGACCGTACCGGAGAAAAGCGAGTTGATTCTTGAGTACCTGTTGGCGTTATCAGACCGATACAGATTCAACGTATGCCAACGTCGAATGCGCGGCATCAGCTCAATTCCCAACAAGTACGCCAGTCCGAAAACGGCGGCTGACTGACCATGCGTATCAGCATGCACGCGGCTGGGCCGCACATCCGATAGATTTTGAAGCAGCGCATCCAGAATGTACGTCGCCTCATAGGTTCCGCAGGCGATGAAGCGGCTGAACAGTGCAATGTAGTTGTCAGAAACATGGCGATAAGCGATGCCACCGGTCTTGCCGTAACGAATGTGATGTTCGGCAAGCAGGTTGTCTTCGTACGTTTCAAAATGGGGGCCGTCGGCTGCCGCGGATTGGCCCCTTCCCCATTGCTGTGGCAACTCAAATTTGGCATACAGGTTGATCAGCTCAGCAGAGGCGGCTCTTAAGTCTTCAATGTCAACATGGCGACGATCAGCAAATGCCAATTGATCAGCAGTAACTGTTCCACCGAGATGACGTGCCGCTTCCGTTGGCCCAAGGCCGCAGCCATAGGCAAATGTCGTGAGCACGTAGCGGTGACTGGCCTCTTTAATTTGTGGAGCCAGTCGGGACGGGAGACCAAAATGCTGCCCCCATTTCGCCCAGTGTTCTGTGTTTGAAATCGCCTCCAGCACAGCGCGTTCCGGCATGTGCGCCATCATCTGTTTCTCAAGATTGATCGCTGACTCCGGGGTTTCCATTGCGCGCAGCCGCGTTACAACCGGGCGCCCATGCTTTCCTCGTTGCAGGTAGGCACTTTGGCCGCTGCCCACGGCGGAGTCTAGGAAACCTGCCTTCTGATCAAGCGCCCGTTTCACCGCACGCACCAAGCCGTCGGCGCCATTTTCCCAACCGCGCGCCGCGGCGTATGCCGAGACTGCGGCAGGTTCTGCGGCTTCGGATGGCAATCGATCCCAGAACCTATCGAAGCTCAATGATCCGGTGACGAATACTTCGCCAGCCTTGATCGCTGTTGCCAGCTCCAACATGACCACGACCTCCAATTGGCGTCGGTTGAACGCCAGCTTGTCACTTGCATGATCGTGCACCAGGTCATGCCATTCGCGTGGCAAGGTATTGGGAGCCGCGCCATCGATGGTCAAGTGGCCACTGTGCGATGGTTCACTTGTCAGTGACTCGACAAGTGAGTGTGGTCAACTGATTTGCGGGACTGATTTTCACGATTGGTGATGGAGCCGATGGCGATTGCGATGCTGGCGGTAGCAGCAAAGGAAACGGCGCCGGTATTTCTACAGGCGCCGTTTGGCTATCGGGGTGGGTGGTGGTTCAGAACGGCTGGTCCTTTTTTCTCCATGGTTGATGTTTGTTGATATTGCGCGTGGCCAGTTTGGCGTAGTGGCGTTCGATCCTGTGGCCGTAGCGACTCAGGAAGTTGTCTGAGATGACTTCCAGAAACTCGTAGATTTCCACCGCCGACTCATCCGACAGCGTGCGAGTTTTATCGCATTCACACATCGGGCAGGGATACTGGTGTTTGTGCGTCATGGCCGCACTCCTGCTGAACGGCGCTGGGTCGCCTTCGCGGGCGGTGCAAAGACATCGAGGTAGAGTTTCTCGTCGAGCACCGGCGAATCTTTCTGTGCGGCGGCGGCCAGTAGTTCGGCTGCCATCGTCGTCAGGATTCGGTAGTTTCCGGCGGCGTGATCGCACAGGGTGTTGCGCAGTGCCTGGGTCATCAGACTGGCATTTCCGGCCTGAGCTAGCAAGTGCTCCAGACAAGCCAACAACTCCTCGCGACTGGCAAACTCTGTAGCCAATCGGGTACGGATGCGGCTACCCAGCGGAATCAGGTCTTCCTGGCGCAGCTTCTCAAGTAACCGTGCGTCGCCCGCCAGAACAATGCACAGCAAGGGCTGTGAATCAAACCGCGAGCAGTTCATCAGGCGCAGTTCCGAGAGCACTTGGGTAGTCATTTCCTGCGCCTCGTCGACCAACAGCACCGTGCGACAGCGGCTCGATTCCATGTGGTTGAGCCAGCGCTCACGCAAGGCCTTGAAGCCACCCCAGCGGTTGCTGGGTCGCAGAGGCACACTAAAGATGTCGCCAAGCTCACGGTAAAAGTCCGTCAGGTTGCTTTGTGGGTGGTTGATGGCGCCCACCGTGACGTCAGGCAACTTGCGCAACCGCTGGGCAAGCAAACGCAGCGCCACACTCTTGCCGCTGCCTGGGTCACCGTGAACCAGGGCAAACCCACCTTCACGAATCTGTGCGTGTTCAATACGCCAGCAAAAGCTCTCAATCTTCGCAGGAACATAGATGGCGTCTACTGGAAGCTCCTGGGAGAATGGGTTGAATTTGAGCCCATAAAGGGCCAGCAGCTTGTGGTTCATGGTGTGACATCCTCAGAACTTGGCAGGTAAGCCGGCGGCACGCCGGTGGCGGCGTACTCGGCCAGAAGTTGCGTCATCAAGGCCGGCAATCCCTTGGGCACCAAGGGTGTGATATCGCGCGCAGCCGGGCTCAGTTTGCGACGCTGTCCATTGGCGTTGGCCGATTTGTCCAGTGGCAGGACCTGGCAAAGAATGGCCCCCGTTCGACTCTCGACCATGTCCACATGGGACAGATCCCAGCGGGCGTAGCGCAGATGGACTTGGCTCAAATGGCGGTAACGGCTGGGGACTTCAAAGCGCATCCCGCCCAGACTGACGGTGCCGTCTGAGCGGCGCTGGCGGCGCACGACCTCAACACGGAAGGCATTGCCCAGGGTGTCGCTCGATGGACAAGGGCGTGCCACGCTGGGGCCTGCCAGATAGCGTTCCAGGGGCGTGGCCTTGATCTCGGAGTGCACGCTACGGTGGTATTCCTGTTCCACCCAGGCCTGGGTGGCCAAGTTCAGATCATCGAGCGTGAGGTCTGTCTGGCCTTCGAGCATGGGCATCAGACGCCCCTCGACACGACCCCAGAAGGACTCCTGCTTGGCGTTCTGGTAAGGGCTATAGGGAAGCGTTGTTTGATGAACAATACCCAGCCTAGCCAAACCGGCCGTCGTTTCTTCGGCCAGCATGGCGGCTCCGTTGTCGCTCATCAGTGCACGCGGCAGACCGCGCTTCATGAGGGCCTGGCACAAGGCGTGAATCAGGCTGTAGGCAGTCTCGTCCAGATACCACTGCAGATGGCACACCAGGCGGGAACGGTCATCCAGCACACCCATAAGCATGGGCGTCACCCAGGCGCCCTGGCGGGTAAGTACCTTGCGCGAACCGTGGTGGAAGTCCAGATGCCATAGGGCGCTGACATGATCGACTTCAAAACTGCGCACCTCCAAGCGCTCAAGCCGGTCGCGCGCGGCCAGTGCGCCCGCAGTGACCAGTTTGGGTTGGGCTTGGCGGAACATGCCGTGGGCCATGAGGTAGCGGCGCACAGTCGGATAGGAGGCCACCGTATCGGTGCGGTCTTTGAATGCGGCGCACAGGTTGTCAAAGTGCAGCTGCATAGTCCAGCCCGGATGTTCTCGGTATTGCTGGACCAGTGTGTCAATGATCGGCTGATTGAGACTGGGGAAGCAGTTGATGTCGCTACGAAGGCGGCTCTTGAGTGCGGCGACCGGATCATTGGCACGCCTGGCAGCGTAATACCAGCGCTCCATGGTGGAGGCGGCAAACGTGATGTCCAAGCCAGAAGATGGATGGCGCCAAACGCGCGCCCCCAGCCTTGCCAGTTCACTTTGCAGTTCTCCGGGCTTGGGAGGCGCGGCCAGCAGCGGGCCGATGATAGAGAAGCGCAGACGGGCGAAGGCGTCACGCTGGGCGGGGTCCTTGATGGGTAACAAATCACACTCCAAAAATTGCAATACCGGCGGTATCGCTTGAGGTGTGAAGGCTAAAAAGATCAGGCCGTCTTGCCTATTGGCATCCTCTGCGCGGCGCGTGCACCCAGCACATAGCGTGATCAGTGGCGCACGCTCAAGGGGCGCAGAAAGACCAGCAAATGCAATAGAGAACTGGCGGCGCTGCCCTCAAATCGCTCAATCAGGCTGTGCGGGAGGTGTTCGCTGCAAACCGGGGGCATGAAGCGCGCGCAATCGGCCACCCACAGGGGCGTTGCCGGAAATATCTGCAGCCACCAACTGCGCCAACGCGCAACCGTGCGCTGTGGCACCTCCAGCATCTGCACCACTTGGGCGGCTGACGCACTGATCTGCCAGCGTCTGACGCTTGCCAGCAGGACTACAAGCCCTAAGTAAACGCGGCGACCAAGAAATCGTACCGACGCGCAGGTGGCGCGTTTGCGGCACACGCCACAGCAAAAACTCAGCCTTGAATCGAACGCGTGACGCACCTCTTTGGGACAGCCCTTGGGTTTGCGCGGGTAGTCTGCTCTATGCAAGTTTCCGCCACATGGGCACCCGTCAGAGCGAGTTTGTGTGGCAAGGTCAGTGTCAATTTGCAAAAGAAGCGATAAAAACTTTGGATTTTGTAATAAGGCGTGGCACACTTTAATGGTCTCGATCTTGGTCGAAAGAGACTCTCCCACAAAGACCGCTTGTTCAAAGTCGTTGTGGGAGATTTTTTTTGCCCATCGCCCTCGCGCTTGAAATTGCTGCTCGTAATAAAGGGGGGGGCCCGCGGCGCCCTGGCAGGGGCCTAATTTAAAAAATTTCAAAACCAAAAAACAAAAGACCAACCCCCAATTTGATCAAAAACGGCGATGGAGGAAGCTCTCCGTCCAGCAAGTAACTTGATCAATTCAGGCTGAAAGTCCAGCACGATTGGTGCCCATGCTCACAAGACGTAGCAGTCCACCTGCAACAGTCGTGCCTTGCAACGGCAATATCTCCACCAAGCGTATCAAGGCACCTCGTAGCGGAACAAACACGGCTCGGGCAAAGGGACGCCAATTCTGTTTCTCATGGCGTAAGTGTTCTTCGCAGCTCTGCACAAGTGCCTCGTGGCCCCCCTGTGCCGCAAACACCGTTTCCACTCGTGCCACCTTTTGCACTGGGTCAGTTTCTAGTCCGTGCACAAGCAGCGAATCATGGAATGCGCGGATCAGGGCATCGGTTCTTATGCGCCGGTTCTGATACCACTCAGCCAAACGCTGCTCACTTGTCCACTCGACTTTACGGGTGAGTCGCAGCAGCATTTGCGTGAGTTCGTCGAGCACCTGGCCGCGCGCATCGTGAATCACCGCCATCAGCAGCGTTTGGCGCCGTGGGGTGATGTATTCCCGCAACTCTAGTGCGTTGAGCCGCCTGGCCTCATTGGCCCATTGCAATATTTTTGCATCGGCGATCGACTGCAGCGCCGTGGCTGGATTTGGAAGCCCTTGAAGCCAT
>CAIOAQ010000295.1 GCA_903856025.1 uncultured beta proteobacterium | reverse complement strand
ATGAACTCAAAATCGATAGAAGTTTTGTTCACCGGGCCTGGGTAAACGACACGCAACGCGCCATTTTTGACGCCAGCTTGGGCTTGGCCAAGCAGCTCAATATGGAAACCGTGGCCGAGGGCGTAGAAGACCGGGCAGACTGGAACTTTCTACGCCAGCAAGGTTGTGATATTGCGCAAGGCTATTTTGTTGCTATGCCAATGCCTGGGGAGCGGTTGCCTGCCTGGATGGCTGAATGGGAGGAGCGACGTGAACAGCTGATGCAGTTATGAAGCAGCCTGACTTTCTAGGCGACGTAAGCATCCTGGTGGTGTCCGATATCACTGCTGATGCTGAAATGGTTGGGAAAATGCTGTCAGGCGATTTTAAAAAAAATGTGACCGTATCAGCAGCAGAAAAATCCGCTCTCGCATTTGAGCGCTGTAAGCCCGACGTCCTGATCCTAGCGTTCAATGCCCTGGGCAAGGCAGAGCAGTATTACGATGGGCTATACCGATCGAACCAAACGGCACATACCTTGACCCACCGAAGTGTCATTCTTTGTTCCAATGATGAATTAAGCCGTGCTTATGACCTGTGTCGTCGGGAAGTTTTCGACGACTATGTTTTATTCTGGCCGATGGTGCATGACGCACCCCGCTTGGCTATGTCGGTGATCCATGCCTGGCGTGATTTGCAACACACGAAGAGCGCTGCGGCAGCCGCTGAGCTGGCACGTATGGCACGCCGTGTGTCTGAACTTGAAGGGCTGCTGAACGTTCAATTTGAGCTAGGACGCTCAAAAGCAGACGCGGCAAGTACGTCTATCGACCATGACATTCAACCACTGAAGCAATGGATGGAAGACACGCAAGTGAAATTGGCGCCGCAATTGGCAGTCACGAATGCTTTATGCGCACTGGCTGGTCAGTATCAGCCGGTGGTGCTGGTGGTGGATGACAACGCATTTGAGCGCAATCTAGTGAAAACAATGCTGGAAAAAGAGCTTTATGAGCTGCTGTTTGCAGACAGTGGTGCGCATGCATTGAGCGTGCTGCGTAAACGCCGACCCGATCTGATTTTGATGGACCTGGACATGCCCGACATCAATGGCCTGGACACCTTGCGTATGATCAAAGCCAGCCCACAGTTCGCCAGCATTCCCATCATGATGGTGACAGGACAGAGCGGCAAGGAGATGGTGGTGGATTGCCGCAAAGCGGGTGCAGTGGATTTTGTGGTCAAGCCACTGGAGCGAGAAATATTTTTGAAAAAAGTAGCCCGCTTTCTAAAAATGTAATTCCAGGCAGGCCAAGCACCTGGCGTGCATGTGATGCCAGCGCAAGAGCACTGGATGACCTAACTGTGGCTTGGCAGCAGCGGTCGATTTGCAGTATGCGGTCTGCGCGAACCTGTGCACTGAAGGGCCGTACCTCAAGCACTGTCCGATGAAGCACATCGGTGCATTACTGGTTGAAAGATTGAAAGTACTGGTTGAATGATCGATACTTTGTCCCATGTGCTTGAATTTCCTGTGTGTTATCTTGAACTTCAGAAACGAAAAGTCATGCGTTCATTCCCCCCGGTCTCTTTGCCCACCGAACCAGAAATCCAATGCTTATTGGAACGACACCACACCAACCCGAATGCTCTGGTGCAAATGCTGCGTGAGTTGCAAGCCTGCCACGGCTGGTTGCCAAGACCTGCGTTGGCACAACTCGCTGATGCGCTGGGGTTGACACTGGCACACGTAGAAGGGGTGGCGGGGTTTTACCGTTTTTTTCACACCCAGCCCGTCGGCGTTTACCGCGTTCTGTTCAGCGACAACATCACTGATCGTATGCTCGGCAGCGAAGAAATGTGCCGCCATCTGTGCCACTTGCTCAAAGTCGCCCCTAGCGAGGTACGTGCCGATGGCCGGGTCAGCGTCGCCACGACATCATGCACCGGTTTGTGCGACCAGGGGCCGGCCCTGCTGATCAACCACCAGCGTGTGGTGACGCGTCTGACCCCAAGTCGCATCGAGCACATCGCTGCACTGATCGAGCAGCAAACGCCGCTGGCGCAGTGGCCAGCCGAGTGGTCACGGGTGGACGATCAAATTCGCCTCGCCGATGTCAAGCTGGGCGAGCAACCCGCACCGGGGCAGGCACTGGCTGAAGCAGTAGCGCGTGGGCCACTGGGCATGCTTGATGAGGTTAAACGCGCCAAATTGCGTGGTTGCGGTGGGGCGGGCTATGCCACGGCTACCAAATGGCAGCTATGCCGCAACGCCCCTGGCGAGCAGCATTACGTGGTGTGCAATGCTGATGAGGGCGAGCCCGGTACCTTCAAAGACCGTGTGCTACTGTCCAGCTATGCCGACGCAGTGATCGAGGGCATGACCATTGCTGCCCTGGTGGTGGGCGCGCGCCAGGGGCTGATTTATTTGCGCGGGGAATACCACTACCTGCTGGATCATCTGCAAGCCGTGTTGCAACGTCGGCGCGAGCAGGGGATATTGGGTGTGGGCATTCAGGGGCAAGCGGGTTTTGATTTTGATATTGACATTCATGTCGGTGCCGGGGCTTATGTGTGTGGCGAGGAGTCAGCGCTGATTGAGTCCCTGGAAGGCAAACGCGGCACGCCACGCATACGTCCGCCCTTCCCAGTGGAGAAAGGTTATCTTGGGCAACCTACCACGGTCAACAATGTCGAAACCTTCTGCGCTGTGACACATATTGCGTTGAATGGTTCGGCGTGGTGGAGCAGCATCGGCACGCCGCAATCAACCGGCACCAAAATTCATTCTGTATCAGGCGACTGCGAACGCCCCGGCATTTACGAATACCCCTTCGGCACCCGCATCGGCCGTATTCTTGAAGACTGTGGTGCACGTAACACACAAGCTGTACAAGTGGGTGGGCCGTCGGGAGTCTGCTTGTCTGCCTCTGAATTTAGTCGCCGCGTGGGTTTTGAAGACGTACCAACTGCTGGGGCGTTCATGGTATTTGACCGCTCGCGCGACATGTTTGAAGTGGCACGCAATTTTGCCCACTTTTTTGCCCACGAGAGTTGTGGCTTTTGCACGCCGTGCCGGGTCGGCACCGAGTTGGTGGTGCGCCGCTTGGACAAGTTGCAGCGCGGCCATGGTTCCACACAGGATCTGGATGAATTGTTTGAGTTGGACAAACTCATGCATGGCGCGACCCATTGCGGTCTGGGGGCTGCGGCTTGTAACCCGCTTCGCGACACCATTGCCAAATTTCGCCCAGCTTATGAGCGGCACCTACAGTCACTGCACTTTGTGCCGGGTTTCGACTTGGACGCAGAGCTGTCGCAGGCACGCATGGCCACCGCGCGCGACGATGCAGGTGCCCATTTGGAGACCTTGCCATGAGCAACAACCGCATCGACACCCTGACACCGGGCACCTTTACCCTGGACGATCAAGAGATTGAATTCATTTCTGGCGAGACCATCATGCAAGCGGTCACACGCGCTGGCGGCTACATTCCGCACCTGTGCTGGCACAAAGGGCTTCAAGCCCATGGCTCGTGCCGCCTGTGCACCGTCAAGGTCAATGGCCGCATGGGGTCGGCATGCACAGTACTGGCCAGCACCGGCCAAAATGTCGAGAGCAACACCGAAGAATTGCGCACCCAGCGCCGCACACTCTTACAAATGATGTTCATTGAGGGCAACCATTTTTGTCCGTCGTGCGAGAAGAGTGGCAACTGTCGCTTGCAGGCCACCGCTTATGAGGCTGGTATGACCGGCCCTCACTTTGAGGAGTTTTATCCCAATCGCCAGGTCGACGCCAGCCATCCCGACATGTTGCTGGATCTGAACCGTTGCATCTTGTGCGAACTGTGTGTGCGTGCCAGTCGCGATCTGGATGGCAAAGATGTGTTTTCCATCGGTGGCCACGGCATCCAGGCACACCTGTTGGTCAATAGCCCGAGTGGTTTGTTGGGCGACAGCGCCCTGGCTGCCACCGATCACGCAGCGCGCGTTTGCCCGGTAGGTGCCTTGCTGCCCAAGCGGCAGGGCTTTGTGATTCCGATCGGCTCCCGCCGGTTTGATATTCATCCGGTGTCAGAAAGTGAAGAGGCTGCGCCATGAACCACGCCCCCCCGACCACACAACCCCTACCAAGCCCACGCAAGCTGAAAGTGGCCACGGTGTCGCTGGCTGGCTGCTTTGGTTGCCACATGTCGTTTCTGGACATTGACGAACGACTGCTGGACCTGCTGGAACACATTGAATTTGACCGTTCACCGCTGACGGATATAAAAGCCATTGACCAATGTGACATCGGGTTGATTGAAGGTGGCCTGTGCAACGCCGAAAACGTGCAAGTGCTGCGTGAGTTCCGCGCGCATTGCAAAACCATCGTCGCAGTGGGCGCTTGCGCCATCAACGGCGGCCTGCCCGCGCAGCGCAACCAGCGCGATGTGGGTCAACTGCTGCGTGACGTGTACTGCACCCAGCGTGGCATTGCTACCGGTAGTCAGGTGCCAAACGACCCCGAACTTCCGCTACCATTGAATCAGGTGCACCCGATCCATGAGGTCGTGCATGTGGACTATTTTTTACCTGGCTGCCCGCCCAGCGCCGATGCCATATGGTCGTTTTTGACCGACCTGCTGGCCGGGCGCACCCCGCAACTGGCGCAGGGTTTGATTCACTATGACTGAGCGCATGACCACTGAACCCGACAAAATTCAAGAACCTCGCCGCTGGCACGCTGACGGCTGGACCGCCCAGGTCATCAAAAATGAAGATGACGACGGCTGGGCTGTGGCCATGACCAAAGATGGCCAGTCCGACCCCGCACTGGTCGGGCCGTGGACCATGGGACGCGACAAAAAGAACCCCAAACCGCTGGATGGCAATGCATTCAGCACGCTGGTGAAAACCGCCAGCGAGTTTGTGCGCCGCAGCGAACAGCAATTGCACGCGTCGCTGCACCAGAGCATCACCGTCACCGCCCGGTCGGCCCGCGTCACCGTGATGCTTGACATCGTGCCTGATGAAGACAACCCTTATGCCGTCTTGAGCGCAAAAGATGAATTGGATGACCTGCTGGCCGAGCAACGGGTGGCCGCGTCGTTCAAACTCAACCGGGCCAGCGCTGTGGCTTGGGCTGAAGGCGGCTTTCCCCGGCCTCGTTAATCCGCATTGAGGGCTACTTATGAATGCGAACACCAACATGCCCAATGCACCGACGTTCTGGGAAGCGTTTGCCTATTGGCTCAAACTCGGGTTCATCTCGTTTGGTGGGCCAGCAGGGCAGATAGCAACCATGCATGAGGATCTGGTTGAGCGTAAACGCTGGATTTCAGAGAAGCGTTACTTGCATGCCTTGAACTACTGCATGGTGTTGCCCGGACCAGAGGCACAGCAGTTGGCAACCTACATCGGGTGGTTGATGCACCGGACCTGGGGTGGGATCGTGGCCGGTGTTCTGTTTGTGCTGCCATCGTTACTCATCCTGATCGGGCTGTCCTGGCTGTATTTGGCATACGGCCACGTCCCCGCAGTTGGCGGCGTACTCTATGGGATCAAGCCCGCTGTAACCGCTATCGTTGTATCGGCGGCGTACCGCATTGGTTCTCGAGTGCTGACGAACGGGATTCTTTGGGGGATTGCAGTGACGGCATTCGTTGCCATCTTTGCCTTGAACCTTCCCTTCCCGTTCATTGTGCTGGCAGCAGGCATAGCCGGTTACATCGGTGGGCACCTCGCTCCCGGTAAATTCGCTGCAAAAGGTGGTCACGGCAAGGCTGGCAAAGCCGCAGGCCCCGCAGTGATCGACGATGAAACCCCAACACCGCCCCATGCACTTTTTACCTGGACGCGATTTTGTCGAATTGTGGTGGTTTTCTTGGGACTTTGGGGTCTATCGATCGGATCCCTTACCGTCCTTTATGGCTGGGATGCTGTGTTGACCCAGATGGCCTGGTTTTTCACGAAAGCTGCCCTTCTAACCTTTGGCGGAGCCTACGCTGTGCTCCCGTATGTTTACCAAGGTGCAGTCGACAACTTCCATTGGGTAACTGCATCGCAGATGATTGACGGCCTGGCACTGGGTGAGACAACACCGGGGCCGCTCATCATGGTGGTCTCTTTTGTCGGGTTTGTCGGTGGTTGGACCAAAGCCATTTTTGGCGCGGACTCCCTGTTGTTGTCAGGGATAGTTGCAGCTACCGTGGTGACATTTTTCACTTTTTTGCCATCATTCTTCCTGATCCTCTTAGGTGGGCCGTTCATAGAGTCCACCCACGGCAATTTGAAGTTCACCGCGCCGCTGACCGCCATCACTGCAGCAGTCGTTGGCGTGATCGTGAATTTGGCCGTGTTCTTTGCCTATCACGTGCTGTGGCCGCAGGGGCTCAGTGGTCATTTCGAATGGCCGTCAGCCCTGATTGGTGCAGGTTCTGCATTTCTGCTCTTTCGAATAAAGGCCGGCGTGATTACAGTGGTTTGTATCAGTGGAATTGCGGGGCTCTTATTGACTCTGATCCGGGTGAACTTGCTCTAGAACAAAATGACGCAGACAAGGAGTCCATCATGACATTTGCGCTGGAAACTGCCGCCCATCCGGAGGGACTGCGCCGTGTGGCGATCGACCCCATCTCGCGCGTGGAAGGGCATGGCAAGGTCACACTGCTGCTCGACACGCACAACCACATAGAGCAGGTACGCTTGCACATTGTTGAGTTCCGGGGGTTTGAGAAATTCATTGAAGGCCGCCCCTATTGGGAAGTGCCGGTGATGGTGCAGCGCCTGTGTGGCATATGCCCCGTGTCGCACCACCTGGCAGCGGCCAAGGCGTTTGACAGGGTGCTGGGTGCCGCGCCCGTCACCGCCAGTGCCAACGCCGTGCGCCGTCTGATGCACTATGGACAGATTCTGCAATCTCACGCCTTGCATTTTTTCCATCTATCGTCGCCGGATTTGCTGTTTGGATTTGATTCCGATGTGGCCAAGCGCAACATCGTGGGCGTCGCCCATGCGCACCCCGATATCGCGAAAAAAGGCATTTTTCTGCGCAAGTTTGGCCAGGAAATCATTCGCATCACCTCAGGCAAGCGGGTACATGGCACCGGTGCGGTGCCCGGTGGCATCAATAAGCTGGTGACAAAAGAAGAGCGTGACAATTTGATGCATGATGTGCCGCAAATGTTGATGTGGGCGCAGGACGCTGTGAACCTTGTCAAGCAACTGCATGCGCAAAACCCTGCGCTGTACAACCACTTTGGCAGTTTCGAATCCAACATGCTGTCGCTGGTGCGCGCGGACGGTGCCATGGAGTTGTATGACGGTGTCTTGCGGGCGCGTGATGCCAATGGCCACATCCTGTTTGACGGCGTGCCGGACCATCGCTATCTAGAACTGATTGAAGAAGAAGTGCGCCCCTGGAGCTACATGAAATTTCCACACCTGCGCAGCTTGGGTGCAGAGCGTGGCTGGTACCGGGTAGGGCCGCTGGCACGGGTGCAAAACTGTGATTTCATTCCCAGTGAACGCGCTGAGGTTGAGCGACAGGCCTTTGTCGCCTGGGGCCAGGGTGAGCTGGTCCACGCGTCACTGGCCTACCACTGGGCACGCATGATCGAGATGTTGCACGCGGTCGAAGTGATCGCACAGCTGCTGCAAGATCCGGCGCTGCTTTGCGGCGATTTGCTGACCACCGGCGTTCGCCAGCGCAGTGGCGTTGGCGTGATCGAAGCCCCACGCGGCACCTTGATACACGATTACGAGGTGGGTGACGACGATTTGGTGACGCGTTGCAACCTGATTGTCTCCACCACCCACAACAACCAGGCCATGAACGAGGCGGTGCGATCGGTGGCACGCGACTATCTGGACGGAAACGAACTGACAGAAGGCCTGCTCAACCACATCGAAGTGGCGATTCGCGCTTATGACCCCTGCTTGTCCTGTGCCACCCATGCGCTGGGTCAAATGCCGTTAGAGGTGACACTGGTGGCGGCAAACGGCAGCGTGCTGGACCGTTTGGAAAAGTCAGCACATGGTGAGCTTTCTCACCCTTGAAACTGTATCTACTCTTATCCTCTAACCCTTGCAAAATATGCCGTACACGCTATTAGTTCGAGAGCACTGTGAGACGTTTTAGACAACCATGATCGCCCCCTTTCTGGTGTTGGCGTGGGGAAATTTAAGCCGAGGGGACGACGCGCTTGGCCCCCTGTTTGTCGCCGCGCTACGCGAACAGTTGCCCTGCACGCTCAGCAACAAGGTGGAGTTTCTGGACGACTACCAGTTGCAGGTTGAGCATGCACTGGATCTGGTCGGACGCCGCCAGGTATTGTTTGTCGATGCCAGCATGGACGCTGCTGCGCCTTTTGAAGTGACCGCTATAAGCGCCTCCATGGATGCCAGTTACACCACCCACAGCTTGTCGCCCCAGGCGCTTTTGCAGGTGTATCAAAATTTGCACGACGAAGCCCCTCCCCCGTGCCTGCTGTTGGCAATTCGTGGCGACAACTTTGAATTGGGTGGTCCACCCAGCGACGCGGCCTTGAAGCATCTGGCATGTGCGTTGACGTGGGCGCGGCAAACCTTGCAATCTGGAGACGCCACGGGTTGGATGGTTTGATGGAGGAATTATGTTCGCCACCACACCGACAACACCGTAGCCAACTCTTAAAGTGAGCGCATAGGCCGGGGATGCCCAGACTATTTGCCCAACGGTGGTGGGGCTTTCACCATCCATATCCTTTGGAGATTCACTATGCAACTCAAAACCACTCTTGCTGCCGCCATGATGGCCGTGGCCCTGCTTACGACTGCAGGTTGCGCGGTCAGCCGTGGACAGGAAACTGTAGGTGCTTACGTGGATGACGCGGGCATCACCACACTGGTCAAGTCCCGCATGGCTGAAAGCAAGCTGGTCAGCGCCACAGCCATCAGCGTTGAAACCATGAACGGCACAGTCATGCTGTCAGGCTTCGCCAAGAGTCAAACCGAGAAGACTGCTGCCGAAAATATTGCACGTGGTGTCAACAATGTGAAATCGGTCCGCAACGAAATTGCTGTTCGTCCATGACAACATCCTCGTTTGCCGGCAACATCCGACGATGCGAAACTAACCCAACCCAGCCTACCAAGACACAGCGGTGACCCCATTTGCGCCTGAGCCTGACCAAAGAGCTTGTTGCCCCGTATTCGCCTATCGGATCACGGGGCTTCTTATTGGTTCCAATCAGCGACGTACCATTGCATCTATCGAATTGAAAGCCCATGTACCGCATGCATTGACGGGATCAATTTAAAATCCTATCCAATGAATTTCCCTCGCTTGAACAATGACGAACAACACCAAGCGCCCGTTCAAGTGTTCTTGGGAGGACCCGCCAAGCGTGGTCTTTTTGAAAACCTGAGTGGGGCAATCTTTCGTTCAAGACTTTCGGTTGCCATTGCGATTTCATTGCTGGTACATGGCCTGATTCTGACATTGCAATTTGATTTGACGAAGTTTGACACGTCTGCAGCCTTTGCCGGGAAGGCTGCAGAGTGGTTGACCATCCGTCTTGATGCCCTCCCCAGTGAACCAGTCACTCCAGAGGCTGCAGTTTTGCCACAGAATGCGTCTCCGTTGCCCGCCGAACCAGCTTTGTTGGCGGATTCCGCAAGTCAACCACCAGTTCAGCCAAATAACGCGCCTGCGCCAGAATTCACTGCAACCATTCCTGCACCGCCATCGAAGGTTGCGCTAACCTCACCCAGTGAGAACACCAAGCCTGCACCTGAACTGCAAGTACGAAAGAAATCTGCCAGCCAGGCAAAGCCGAAAGTATCCAAGCTTGCTAAGCGCCAGGATCCCGCCCCTGCTCCTAAGGTTCAGAGTTCTCCCGCTGCAAATGCCGCAGTTTCGCCCGCGGTCGCCACGACAGAAGAAGTGTCGACTTTTGCTTTTGCGCCCAGTCCGCCAGCAAGTTCACCGTCCACAAACACGGCATCAGGTTCGGTAAAGCCAACAACACAAGAGCTTGATGCCTTGGCTGCTGAAGCCCAGCGCCTCGAACAGGCCGCTCAGGATGCGTTCCTCATACAGGAACAGCAGCGTCAAGAGGAACTGGCTCAAGAGGCCCAACGAAAGGAAACCCTCAAGCAAGCTGCGCTCAAGCAAGAAGCCATCAACCTAGGAGTCTGGGCGGCAGAAACTAGGGTTCTCACTAACAACGCAAAAGTGGGTGAGATCGTTAATGGTGGATGAACACCAGCT
>CAIOAQ010000294.1 GCA_903856025.1 uncultured beta proteobacterium | reverse complement strand
TGCTCCACTGTCTTTGCACTTGCGATGGCCTCGCGTGCTTCTTGTAAAACATCGGCATCCCCGCTGGCAGGTCGAGACATGGCGAATCTCCATCTGAATTGATGGAGATATTATTACACTAATGAATTAGAAATGGAATAATAGGTCAACTTGGCCATCTCGGTGGAGAGGTGGCTGATCACCCCATCCGAAGCAAGCGTTGCGAAGCTGCCGTCAAGATTTTGTGTTTCGCGTATGCTGGACCACTGTGCGCTGAAGCGGTGCTTGTCTGTCACGTATTGGTATTGCGCATCGATTCCCACATCTCTGTACTGGTCCGTCGGTCCACTGGGACTCAAGGGGTCTGGGTACTTCTTTGCGTTTATTCCAAACGTGCCCAGCATGGCGGACTGGGTGCCTTCCTGCCATTCATGCTGCAAGGCGATGCGCCAGTACGGCGCTGTACCCTGTAGCACCGCAGCTTCGTTTCGCGGCACCCCTTCTCGCAAGATATTAAAGAGCCCATCGGCAGTGGCGTAGGCACCGAGCTCTGCGTACAGGGTCCTATTCCACATGGAATAGGCGTTCAGGCCCACCACTTGCTGACCCAAGCCTTCTTGAATCAACGTGGAGGCTACTGGCGAAGGCGTAACACTTGAACTGGCGAATGGAAAGCCCCAGACTGGCGTCGTGTTGTAGATATCCGATACGGTTGGGTTGTTGTTCAGGCTGATGCCGTAGGCAACGTTCAGTTTGTCGGACTTGTATGTATTGGCGTAGCGCAGGTCCACGTTGTCGATTTGCCCCTTGCCTGACTGTCCGTCGTAACTGTACTGAATGAAACTACCCACATGCTCAGCGAGACGACCCGCCAAAAAAATACTGGCCTGCTGCAGTTCCAGACTTTTTTGGTCCGGGAAGTTGCTTGAATCGGTGCCTGCGCTGCTTGTGTTGGCGGTTCGGGAAACAGAAGTCTGCAGGAAGCCGGCAAGTGGAATCAGCGGTGGATCTCCATCGCGGCTGAAGGAAACCAGGGGGCGCTTGTCTCCCAGCACCGGTCTCATCAATGTGTAACCTCCCAATTTGAATTGCCGGCCGACGGTTGTCAGTTCCGGCCAACTCACGTGGCAGGAAACACATTCCATTCCGGTTTGCCGGGCAAAACTTGGCACTGCATGGGCGTCTAACAAGAACTGGAACGGCAACAGTGCGAGGACCCGGATTGCAATGGATCTTGAATGAAGCAACATACGTTCATCCTCCTAGGTTTGGAAGTTTTTGCGGTGACAAGCGCAACTTGGCACGCATTGATCCTAGGTCCGCGAGATCGAATTCACAATATGAAGATCCGTACCGATGACGCTGTACGCCCCCTATATTTTTGGCTTCATGCGTAGGACTTTCGGTACTTTCTTAGAGCTAGCTTAAATCTATGCATGGCTTGCCTTGGCGTAACGGAGACGTGATCGGATGGGGCGGGGATGGCCCGGTTTTTCCTTCTGCGACCAACGGGTCAGGACTGTTGGACATGAGTGATTGCGAGAAGGTCACTTCAACAAAATTGGGCTTAAAAGTGATTTTTGATGCCAAGTATCTCGGCAACTTTGACAGTTTTTTCCCCGGATGTGCATCCTACGAATACTACGAGCTATTGTGGTGAATGTCAGGTCTGGAGCGGGCAATTCGGGTAGACCTATGTCAACAATCGCGACTACCTGCCACCCGCAAACGCCATAACCAACGACCACCGCGTCATTCAAGGCGGCCAACCATAGTTACAAGGCTCTTTGACCTTCTAGCCCTCGTGAATCGTTCATAAACAGCTATCAAAAATATAGCGACTTGAGCAACTCTGTCAAATCGCTTTCACTGAACAGCGGTTGTTTGCGCCCGACCGCTCCACTGGTGTAAGTGGCGACAGGCGGACGGTGGGGGTGGGGGTGGCGTTCTCTGGCTTGCTCGCGGGCGGCGGGATTGGGTGGTTCTGTGATCGTGTTTCGCTGACCGCCATAGCCCGCGAACCTGTCACATCACGCGAATGGAGCCTGCGCCCGTCAACCCCACCACCCGCCTTCAAAGGGTTTGAATGCGTGGGTGTGGAGACATCAGCTAAGGGCTGATAGGAGCTGCACTTGACAGGCAGCTTACGGGTTACCCAATTCCTTGCCAGTCCGAAGCTGTTCCTGGTGAACTTCTTTGTGCCCCTATCGGTTAGCCAGGTTGGAAGCCGTCACTCAAAATCCGAAACCCGACCGTGACTCAAAAAGTTCAACTCAGCAATCGGTAGCCTACAGCTGTCTCTGTCACGAGTGGCGAAGGCTGAGCTTGATATGTTTGAAGCTCCTGCCACTGGTGCCCCTTGTGAATTCTCAAGCAATGGCCTGGCTTCGTGTGAGATGGACCACATTCCCCGCGATACAAATCAACAATCAAATATCGATATGCGAATTCCTTCGTTCGCAAATCCGCCGCCACCGCATAAATTCGTGGCTTGTGCTGAATATCTTTAGTTAGCGAGCAACGAAGGCGATGATGAAAAACTCCAAAACAAGACCTCAATTACGGATTGAGAAACACGATCCCCAACCCAAAAACCAGCTTCATGGTGGCCGTTTGGCGATGGGTGCTGCAGGCTTCGCAGCCAGCATGTGCATGCTCGCCGCTGGACCGGCTCGGGCTGCAGAGGCCCCGACAGTGGCCGAATTGCAGGCGGAGGTCGCACGTCTTCAGCAGCAAGTGCAGTTGTTAAGTAGGCACGATGAGGCAGCGCCACCAGTGATCACAGCAGAGCCTAACGCCACAAACACCTCAGCACTGGACATCAGCACTAATTCCGACGCGGCGGTAGCTTCGCTGGATGCGGTCATAGTGCGAGCCCGTAGTCGCGCCGAACTCTTGCAGGATGTCCCCATTCCGGTATCGGCCATCTCGGGCAAGACACTGCAGGACAACAACGCCGTGGCCTTTCAGGATTTTGCCAAGCTGGCCCCCAATTTGGCCGCGCACGTTCCAAACGCTAGGCAGACCAGTATTTCAATACGTGGGGTGGGCAAGAACACCGCCAACGACGCCCTGGAGCCTAGCGTCGGTGTCATCATTGATGGCGTGCCCAGTGCCTTCATCGCCCAGTCCTGGGGTAACTTTGCCGACCTAGATCACATCGAGGTTTTACGCGGTCCCCAGGGTACCCTGCTAGGCAAGAACACTACGCTGGGCGTTGTCAACGTCGTCACCAAGGCGCCAAGCTTCAAGCCTGAATCCTACGTTGAGTTGGGGCTTGGCGAGCACAACGCCGTCGGCCTCAAGGCCAGTATTGGGGGTGCCATCCAGGAGGGCGTGCTGGCTTATCGTGCGTCGGTGTTTTCTGAAAAGCGCGATGGCCCGTTCAAGAACGTTGCTCCGGACCAGAGCAACGAAACCTTCGGCGAGCGCAATCGCGTCGGGGCCAGGCTGCAGTTCCTGCTGTTGCCGAGCCCCGATCTGTCCATTCGCGTCATTGCCGATCATCAGGAATCCGCAGAGTTGATCGCCTACACAGACCCACCTTTGTTCGGCGACCCAGCTTTGTTTCCCAATGGGGCATCCCGAACGGCTGGCACCAGCCTGACTTACACCTCGCGTCTGGCAAGATCCTGGTTCGGAAACTACCAGCCCTTGGTCACTGACTGGAACACCGTCGATAACAGCGGCTCGCGTCCAACCATAAGCGCGTCAAACGGACTGTCTGCGGAGGTCAACTGGAACGTCAACGATTTGACCCTGACGTCCATCACGTCCTACCGTGACTCCTTATTTGATGCAAAAAATGCCAATTGGTCGCAGTTCAACATCACGCACTTTGGTGCCTTGATTAATCAGAAACAAGTTTCACAGGAACTGCGCCTGAACTCCAGTCTGGGCAAGGCAATTGACTATACGGCCGGAATCTATTTGCTCAATTCGCAAGTGGATGCGACTGACCGCAATCTGTTCGGTGCCGATGCTGGCGCGTTCTATGCGACGGCCGCCAGTTACAACGCGCTAAATACGTCACCGGTGGGCAGACTTCTGCTGCAGGATTCCTTGAAGGGTCTGTTCACCAATCTGCCCGCCAACCCTGATACCAAGAGTGTGGCCGAATTCGGGCAGCTCAACTGGCACATCGACGACAAGGCCACGTTGACCCTGGGTCTGCGCCGTACCGATGAGAACAAGGATAACAGCTACAACAAAATAATCGTGACCGACTCCGTGCTCACCGCCAATCTCGCTGCGACCACGCTTAACGGAGCCGGAGCCGCCGTAGGCGGCGTATACAACGGCGCTAGCGCAGCACAGATCGCTGCCGCGCAAGCCGTGCGTCTGACCCAACTGTCATCCCTGGGTCAGATAGTCGGGCAGCCCATCGATGCTACGTCGTATGCATGGCTGATCAACCCCAGCTACAAACTGAGTCCCAACACCCTGCTCTATACATCGCTGGGTTACGGCGAGAAGTCTGGCTCGGTGCAATTCAACACAACCAGCATGAAGCCGCAGAACGTTGACCCCGAGAAGGCACTCGATTTCGAACTGGGAGTGAAGACCAGCTCGCTGGACCACAAGCTGGTGTTGAACCTCAACCTCTACCAGACGAAGATCAAGGATTACCAGCAAAATCTGACGGTCGTCGATCCTTCCACGACCACAGGCTTTCGCACCTACTTGGGTAACGTCAAAGGGCTCATCCTGCGCGGCGTTGAGGTGGATGGCACTTACGCCTTGCAAAAACACCTGAGCGTCAGCTTCAGCGGTGCCTATAACGATGCCTTCTATTCTGACTTCAGCAACGCACCCTGCGCCTCGGACATCTCCGGTCAACCCGGCGGACAGCTGCAGTGTGACTACACCGGTAGGCAGATTCCATTTGCGCCTAAGCTGAGTGCGGCGGTCGGTCTCGACTATCGCCATCCGATCACTGGCCAATACCTATTGCACGGATTCAGCAACATTGCCTACCGTGGCAGCGCTAACAACAACGCGAGCTTGTCGGATTTCGGTTTGCAGGGTGGATACAGCATCGTCGATGGTGGTATCGGCGTACAGACCCAGGACGGCAAGTGGGAACTTGCGCTGGTTGGCAAGAATCTGGCAGATAAGCAATATGTCACCAACATCAGCACCTACAGCAACCAGGCTGCAGTCACGGGAACACCAGGTGATCGTCGCTACCTGGGCGTGGTGCTGCGGGTCCGTCAGTTTTGAGTTGCAGAACCGTGGACTATCCCGTGTTCAACCACCTTGCGACTGCGCGTAGGCGCCTGCTCCTGAGGCTTTTGCTTGTAGGGGGCGTACTCATGGTGGGCCCTTGGCCCGCATTAGCCGAGACGCTTGCGCCGTCGGTTCTCAACGCGACTCTTGGTGGCTTAGACAAAAAAAGCCACCATCTCAGCGACTGGAACGGCAAGCTGCGCGTGTTGAACTTCTGGGCGACCTGGTGCGCGCCCTGCCGTATCGAAATTCCGCTACTGCAGGCAGCAGCAGACGCATGGCGCCAGGATGTCGTGGTCATTGGCGTGGCACTGGACAACGCCAACGACGTGCGTCGATTCAATCAACAGGCGGGCATCCGGTACCCCTTGCTGCTGGCAGACGGCAATGGGCCGGGATTAATGAAAGGCGGAGGCAATTCGTCAGGCGCCTTGCCCTACACCTTGCTGGTTGATGGCCGAGGCAACATCTTGCAGCGCCACTCCGGCCCCATCACCGCAAATCAACTGGATCAATGGCTGCGTGAAGCCGTTACCACTAAATCGTCATCAAACTGAGAAGGAATACATCATGAATATGAGTAAATTTGCAGCCAGGGCAGTTCTGGCATGGGCAATAGTGGCTAGTGTTGCTTCAAGTCAGGGCGCAACGGCCAGCAGCAGCTACCGTTCGGACCTGGAGCAGTGGCGTCAGGATGCAGAGCAGCGTCTGCGTGCACCTAACGGGGCGTTGGCCGTGATTGGTCTGTTTTGGCTGCACGACGGCACCAACCGCATTGGCTCCCATCCGTCGAACGAGGTACTCCTCCCGCCCGATGCAGCTCCGGCACAAGTCGCCATTGTCAAGGTCGCTGATGGCGTATCTAGCCTGGAAGTTACAGGCGATGTGCCAGTTAGCATTGGCGGAGAGAACGTGAACAAGGTGGTCTTGGGCAAGGGCGATCGGGGCAGCAACAGTATCAAGATTGGTCGCTTGACGCTTTCACTGCAAAACGGCGAGCAAGGACTTGCGATCCAGGTGAGCGACCCCAATAGCGCCTTGCGCCGTGACTTCGCGGGCCAGCAGTGGTACCCCATCGACGAAGGCTGGCGGATACCGGGACACTATGTCGCCTATCCGCAAGCCAAGATCATTCCTTACGAGAGTGCCGTCGGCGGCACGCGCAGCGCACCCAGCCCCGGCTACGTAGTTTTCCAACGCGACGGTAAGGAGTACCGTCTCGACGTTCTACAAGAAAGTAGCAACAGCCGCGTAGCATTCTTCTACGACACCACCACAGCCAAGACCACCTACGCGGGAGGCCGTGTGGTGCCCATCGCGTTGGGAGAAGGCGACCAGGTTAGCCTGGATTTCAACAAGGCGTTCAACCGACCATGCGCTGTCTCGCCCTACACAACTTGCCGCCTCCCTCCTGAGCAAAATAGATTAAGGTCACTGGAAGTTCGTGCGGGGGAGAAAAAGCCCCTGGTTAAGGTTCTGCGCATCGCAAGTGCGCCAGAATCCATCAAGTAATTTCTAAATGGCTTCAGTCCGAGGAAGTACCTGGCGATTTGGCCGAGGTACTGTCAGCTTGAAGCCTGACTTTGCGGCAAAAGTGAGAATCTCGGCATGAACTCATAACCCGCAAACAAGAAAATCAATTGCGTGGACCGCCCTTTCACTGTTGATGTGATCAGCTACGCCGGTTGCGTTGTACGACCGTTTTTCGTTAAACCTTCGAATGGTTGAGAAGGTGCGGGTAACTCTGTTATCGCCTCACAGAACAGCAACTTTTATTTAACCAATAGTTGACAGTGCCTGCGCCTGCCCATCGGAAATGGCAGGTCATCCTTGATCGCAACGGAAATTGTTGGCGGCCGATGATGCCCGTGCTTTATGAACAACTTTTCATTTGAAATTTGACTAAAAAGGATGAACCATGTCTAACAAGATTTCCCGTTTTGCCGTTGGCTGTGC
>CAIOAQ010000293.1 GCA_903856025.1 uncultured beta proteobacterium | reverse complement strand
CCAGGTTGCCGGTGGGCTCGTCGGCCAGAATCATGGCCGGTTGCATGATGGTGGCGCGGGCAATGGCCACACGCTGGCGTTGACCGCCAGAGAGTTCGTCGGGCCGGTGGTCGGCCCGCTTCTCCAGTCCGTAATCTTTCAAAGCCTGGTTGACCCGCGCTGTGCGTTGCGCGGGGGGCAGACCGGCCAGCACCATCGGCAGGGCGATGTTCTCGAATGCGCTCAGGCGTGGCACCAGGTGAAAACTCTGGAACACAAAACCAATGCGCTGGCTGCGCACGCGTGCTTGCTCGTCGGGTGTGAGCGTCGTTACATCGCGGCCTTCCAGTTGGTAGACACCAGTGTTGGGCCGGTCCAGCAGGCCCAGCAGGTTCAACAAAGTGGATTTGCCTGAGCCTGACGGCCCCATGACCGCCACATATTCGCCTGCCGTGATCGTCAGATTCAGGTCGCGCAGCGCATGCACCTCGGAGTCGCCCAGGTGAAACACCCGCTGAATGCCTGCCAGCTCAATTTGCGCGGGGATCTTCATTTCTTGGCTTTGTCGTCGGCCACAAATGCGGCCCCGGCTTTGACACCTTCGCGCTCCAGCGAGGTCACCACCTGGTCGCCCACCGCCAGACCTTCCAGCACCTCGGCGTACTCCCAGTTGGCCAGGCCGGTTTTGATTTTTCGCTCTTGCAGGGTGCCGTCAGCGGCGGCGAGCAGCACCCGCCCACCTTCTTGCAGGGCCGAGGTGGGGACGCGCACCACCTTGTCACGCGCAGTCAGCACCACTTCCACATTGGCGCTGTAACCCACCAGCAGACGGGGTGGGGTTTGGTTGGCGTCCAGTGTGGCCTCGATGTCCACGGTGCGTGCCTGTTTTTCGACGGCTGTGACAAAGGGGGCCACGCGACGGACCTTGCCGGCAAAGGACTGTTTGGGCAAGGCATCAAAGCTGATGCGCACCGTTTGACCGGCGATGATCTTGGGCGCATCCACTTCATCCATGGGCGCGCTGACGTACAGGCAGGTGTCGTCGATCAAGTCGATGGCGGGTGGCGTGGGCACACCGGGGGGCGAGGGGGTGGAATATTCGCCCACTTCGCCCACGATTTTGGCCACCGTGCCGGCAAAGGGCGCGTACAGCACGGTGCGGCTTTGGTCTACCTTGGTGGCGCTGACCCGGGCCTGTGCCTGCACCACGTCGGCCTTGGCGGCATCACAACTGGCGCGTTTGGCTTGGGCATCGGCGCGGGCTTGCTCATCCCGTGAGCCGGACACAAACCCCTGCTGGAACAACGCCGTCTGCCGTGCGGCTTCACTTTCTGCGTTCGCGGCTATGGTGCAGGCTTCCACCACGTGTTTGCGTGCGGTTTCCACCTGGGTTTGTGCCAGTGTGCTCTGCGCTTGTTGGTCTTCGTTCCAGAGCTTCATCAGCAACTGCCCCTTTTTAACCTTGTCGCCCTCCTTGACCGCCATTACCTCAATGCGCCCGCCCATGGTGGCAGAAAGCTTGGTGCGCAGGCAGGCTTCGACCGAACCGGCACGGGTGTTGGCAATGCTGGACTCGACCCGCCCCTGGTCAATGGTGGTCAAGATCACCGGGATGGGTTTGGGCCGCTTGGCCCACCAGATGCCCGCACCCAACAGGCACAGCACAAGCAAGGCAAGCAAAAGACGGCGGATCATGCGGGTGGACATGTGGACATTCCGGGTGAAAGTGGAATTTTCATTCTAGGCCGCAGTCATGTGGGCGCTTTGACCAGGCGCAAGCTTGGGTCTGGCCCACATGCGCCTTCCGGCACCGGTGGCGTGAAGGCGCTGACCGAGACCGTTGCCTGCATAATTTCAGCATGACCACCACCCACTTGCTCTACCTGCACGGCTTTGGCTCGTCGCCCGCGTCCAACAAGGCGCGACTGATGGCTGCAGCCGTGGCCAGTCGCCACCCCAATGTGACTTGGGCCTGCCCGGCTTTGAATGCGTCACCCCGGCAAGCCATGAACGAGGTGCTGCAGCTGGTGGCCGACTGGCCCAGGGCCACGATGGCAGTGGTGGGTTCGTCTTTGGGTGGGTTTTATGCGACCTGGCTGGCCGAGCGCCTGGGGTGCAAGGCGGCGCTGCTGAACCCGGCGGTGCATCCGGCGCGTGACCTGGCCGCCTACATTGGCGAAAACAAGCACTGGCACCACCCCGAGCAAAGTTTCCTGTTTGAACCGGTGCATGTGGAGGAGTTGCGGACTCAGGAAGTGGCCCACATCACCCACCCCGAGCGTTACTTTGCGGTCATTGCCAAGGGCGACGAGGTGCTGGACTGGCGCGAGATGACCTGCCATTACCCCGGTGCCCGCATCAAGCTGCTGCCCGCTGGCGACCATGCCTTGAGTGACTTTGAACAACATTTGGACGAGGTGCTTGGCTTTTTGGATCTTGTATAAGAAATGAGCCTCTAGCCCGCGTGAAATAAGCATTTGTAGCTACTAAAATTGAAATAGTGAGTCCTGCCGATCAGGCTTCTTTGGCTTAACAAAAAAGGTTGCCAACTGCAATTTGTATTCACCTATGATACGTGTGGCCGCAATGGCGGCGATGTCTTTGAAACCATGGCAGCCTAGAATTCACCGGAGAATTGGTGCCTGCGATAGCCGCATAACAGGAGATCCTATGCAGTCCGTCGAACGAGGGTGGAAGTGGGTAGCGGCGTTCTTGCTGTGCTCTTGTGTGGGCCTGGGGCTGGCTGGCGCACAAGGTGCACCAACTGCCCTCCCAGAGGCAAGTCCCAAGAACATTCTTTTGCTCTATTCCTATGGACATGGAGGCAAGGGCATCGAAGCGTTCGATGAGGGGCTACTGGCATCATTGGACCGTGGTGGCGTCCACGTCAACAACCTGTTTTTTGAGTATTTGGACCTGGAGCGAAATCGAGTCGATCCGCAGTACGGCCAACGCCTGCAAGAACTGCTGCGCAGGAAATTTGCGACGCACCCCATCGACGTCATTTTGACGGTTCAACAACCAGCTCAGAAATGGCTGTTCAATGAAGGCCGTGACATTGCGCCCAACGCGCCGGTTGTCACCGTCCAGGCTGCCATGCCAACGGTTGCAGAAGCCGGAAATCACCAGGTCATCAGCGAACTTGTCAATTTTGATGTCAAAGGCACCTTGGAAAGGGCCCTGGAACTTTTTCCAGAAACCAAACGGGTTGTGTTTGTCTCTGGGAGCAGCGAGGTGGACAGGCAAATGGCATCTGCAGCGCAGCGCATCGCTGAGCCCTGGGCGGGCAAACTGGTCTTTGAGCATACGGCCGATATGCCGCTCGACGACATGCTCAAGCATGTGGCCACATTGCCACCCCACACCATCATCATCTTTACCCAATACAACCGTGATGTCACGGGTAAGGTCACGGTCGCGTACGAGGTTGAAGGTCTGCTGGCGAAAGCGGCCAATGTGCCCGTCTTCGGACTCTACGACTTCAATCTGAAGAATGGTGGCATCGGCGGGTCGGTGATCAGTGTCACAAGGCTGGGGGAGCAAACCGGGCAATTGCTGATGGACCTTATGTCGGGCAAGACACAGCTGACACAACCCATTACCCGTGTGGACGTGCAGGCCATTCCCATGTTCAACTGGCCCCAGATTCAACATTGGGATGGCCATTGGGCCAACCTTCCGAAGGGCAGCTTGTTTGTAAACCGTGAGCCAACCTTTTTTGAGAAATACAGCCTGTACGTTGTTGGTGTCACCCTTTTTGTAGCAGCACAAACCGCTTTGATATTTTCCTTGCTGGTGAGCAGACGGCGACGCAGACTCGCCGAGCAGTCGTTGCACGAGAGCGAATCCAAGTACCGGGTGCTCATCGAGCATGCACCGGACGGCATTGCTGTCTACGACATGGATGTCGGCCGATTCATAGATTGCAACATCGCCGCGCAACAGTTGTTTGGATGCAGCCGCGAAGAGATTTTGAAGGGCGGCCCTCAGCGGTTTTATCCCATTGAACAATTCAATGGTCGCTCGGCAGATGATGTGATTGCAGAGTCGATCCAAAAAGTCATGGACGGGGAGCAGGTCAACTTTGAGCGCACCATTCGCGACGCCCTAGGCAAGGTGTCGATTTGCGAAGCACGCCTTGTGATGCTTCCTGCATCAGGGCGTCGATTGGTGCGCATCAGCTTCACTGACATCACGCAGCGCAAGCGCTCGGAAAAAGCGCTTCGGATTGCCGCCACGGCCTTTGAATCTCAATTGAGCATGGCGATCACCGATGCAGAGCGGGCCATTCTTCAGGTCAACAAAGCCTTTACAGACGTCACCGGCTACACCGTGCAAGAGGTCACAGGGCAGAATCCTCGATTCCTGGCTTCTGGACGACACGACAGGGGGTTTTACGAAGCCATGTGGCACCGCATTAACCAGAGCGGTTCTTGGCAGGGTGAGATATGGAACCGCCGCAAGTCCGGCGAGGTCTTCCCGGCGTGGCTCACCATCACAGCCGTTAAGAATGATGCTGGCCTGGCGACCCATTACGTCTCCACCTTCAACGACATCACGACACGCAAGTCGGCCGAAGACGAAATCATGAACCTGGCCTTTTACGATCCATTGACCAAATTACCCAATCGCCGACTGTTGATGGACCGTTTGGTACAGACGCTGGCGACCGGAACACGCCACGACCGCAAGGCGGCGCTGTTGTTTGTAGACCTGGACAATTTCAAGACGCTCAACGATACGCTGGGCCACGCCAATGGCGATTTGCTGCTGGAGCAGGTAGCCCATAAGCTATGCGCCTGCGTGCGGGATGGCGACACCGTTGCGCGGCTCGGTGGCGACGAATTTGTGGTGATGCTGGAAGACCTTAGCGAGGACCTGCTGGAAGCCGTCACGCAAGCGGAAGTTATCGGTAAGAAGCTGCTTGAAACCTTGGGCCAGACGTATATGCTTGCCGACCAGGAATACCACAGCACGGCCAGTATTGGCGTGACTTTGCTGGGCGAACAACAGGAAGATGTGGACGAGCCTTTGAAGCGTGCCGACCTGGCCATGTACCAGGCCAAAGCGGCAGGCAAAAATACGCTGAGATTTTTTGATCCCCAGATGCAAGCCGTGGTATCGGCCCGGGCGGCGCTGGAAAGCGACTTGCGACTGGCGGTGGAAAAAGAGCAGTTTGTTCTGTATTACCAGGCGCAGGTGTCTTGTGACCAGCAGATCATTGGCGTGGAAGCGCTGATACGCTGGCAACACCCCCTTCGCGGGCTGGTGCCTCCCTCCGATTTCATCCCCTTGGCTGAGGACTGTGGATTGATAGTGCCTATGGGGCATTGGGTGTTACGAACCGCTTGCAAGCAGCTGACGGCGTGGGCGGCCAATCTCGCTACCGAAAAATTCACCATTGCTGTGAATGTCAGCCCCCGGCAATTTCGCCAGGATGATTTTGTTGATCAGGTATGGGAAGTCATCCAGGACACTGGCGCGAACCCGCTGCGTCTCAAACTTGAGTTGACGGAGGGCTTGCTCATCGAAAATGTCGAAAGCGTCATCGCCAAGATGACGGAACTCAAAGAGAGAGGGGTCGGATTTTCTTTGGATGATTTCGGCACGGGCTACTCGTCGTTGACGTACTTGAAACGTCTCCCGTTCGATCAACTCAAGATCGATCAGGGATTCGTCAAGGACATCTTGACAGACCCCAATGACTCAGCAATTGCCAAGATGATCATCGCGTTGGCCGATAGCCTGGGTTTGACGGTCATTGCCGAAGGTGTGGAAACTGAAGCACAGCGAGATTTCCTCGATGACCAGGGGTGCCCTTCCTATCAGGGCTACCTTTTCAGCAAACCACTGCCCCTCCAAGAGTTTGAGGCGCTGATTTAGCTAAAAACCACCGGTGCCCGCATCAAGGTGCTGCCCGCTGGCGACCATGCGTTAAGTGACTTTGAGCAGCATCTGGATGAGGTGTTTGGTTTTTCGAGATTTGTATAAGAAATCGGCCTCTAGCCCCCGTGGAATAATCGTATATAGCTACATTTAGCGTAGCAGTTGAATGAGCGAAAGTGGCTTGCCTGCTGGTACTTATCGTTGACTTGCACAGGAGGTGGTTCTGTGGTGGGTTGAAGAACTTTGCTTTGACAGGCACGACTGCAAGAGACTGGCTGCGGTCTTTCACGCGATACAGCCGGAAGTCAAGTACGCCGCGTTAAGAGTCATCCACCACAGTCAGCTTTCAGGCAGGCCAAATGCTCGGTCAGATTGCGCTCAACAACATCTCCAGGAGCCTCACATGCAATATGGACATGTGAAGGCAAAAAATGGCTTCGGTTAGTTCCCGCGTAACTCGTAGCTAAAAGCGGCAGCGTTGTTGACCTGGTTGATATTCGTGTCCTTTGTCAAATACGAGCGCACATACTCGACCTT
>CAIOAQ010000292.1 GCA_903856025.1 uncultured beta proteobacterium | reverse complement strand
GTGTAGAAGTCGCGGAACGATACAAAATTGTTGGCCAATGACTGCAGGTCACGCACATAACGGGCCAGTTTTTCAAGGTCGCGCACGCCATCCACTTCGGCCGCTGGGTCGGGCTTGGCGGCCAGCCAGGTCGCGTAGGGGGCCAGTTTGTCCTGAATGGCTTGCCAGTCTGCCGCACACAAGTTGGTTTTGTCACCCAGCAAAGGGCTCACCACGGTATCGCGCAAGGTACGGATGCGAGCGCCCCAGGCCGGATTGATGCCCGTTTGAAGCGGCAGCCAACCTTCTGGATCGACATGGGCCAGCGGCAGGTCGCTGATGGCCTGTGTGCCCGCTTGCAGCGTGGCAGGAGCCAGCGCCTTGAGCGCATCCTCGGACGCGTTGAGCACGGCAGCGGCGCGGTTGTCAAACGCAGCCAGTTGGCAACGGGTAAAAAAATCTTGTACTTTGCCGTTGAGTTCATCCACCAGCGCGTGGGCTGCCGCCGTGGCTTCGCCCAGAGGCAGGGCCTGCGCACCCGCCGCTTCCCATGCCGCTTGGGCACGGGCCGCGTGGCTGGCTTGGGCTGCGCTGGTTTCTGTCACCGTCAAGACATCGGATTCGGTTTTTCCAAGCTCAACCGCCAGTGCCAAGGCGGCGGTCTTGATCAGTTGGCCGGCTTCATCGTCGCAGCGGATCAGGGCGATACGCACGCCCTCTTTTTGCTGCACCAACACGTCGGGGCTGGTCAGCCGGGACGCGGCCCACTCGATGGCGGCGCACAGTTCGGGCGCACGCACGTGGCCATCCTTGTCGTTGTCAATGAATTGCAGACTGCGGGCATCGAACTCAATGCCCTTGACAGGGCAAGACAGCGATACCCAAAGTTTTTGATCCAGATTCGGCAAGGCCAGCAAGTCTGCAGCGGTGTCAAGGCGAACCTGATCAAATCCGCCAGCCCGAAAAAAACGCCAGGTATGTTCTGTACTTGCCACAGGAATCTCCTCAACCGTTGAAATCCGGCATGTTAACGGCTCTTCAGCGGTGGTGCAGATGTTGGCCCATCAGGCGCTGCGACCAATGTCTGGCCAGTGTTTGTGCAAACCCAGCCAAGCCAGCAGGCCTACCATCAGCATGCACAGTGAGGCGGCAGCCAGGCCGACGGTGGAATGCATCACCAGCGGAGCCACCGCACCGGCGACCACCCCATTGGCACTTGAAGCGATGAACGCCTGCAGGCTCGATGCCATGCCGCGGCGCTCCGGGTGCAAGTCCAGCACCAACAGGGTCACCACCGGCACCATCATGGCCCATCCAAAAGCAAAAAAAGCCACAGGGAACAAGGCCCAGGACACATGCGCTTTGAACACCATGTTGGCCAGCAGATTCACGGTGGCAACGATCACCATGATGCTGAACCCGTACTTGATTTGCTGTTTGGGCGCGTAGTTGCCCGCCATGCGGCCACTGACAAATGCCCCGGCCATGATGCCGCTGATGGTCAGCACAAAAAACCAGAAAAATTGTGTAGGTGCCAGCGCCAGATGGTCACCCAAAAACGCCGGTGCCGACAACACATAAAGAAACACGCCGTTGAAAGGAATGCCGCTGGCCAGCGCCAGCAGCAAAAAGCGGGGGTCCCGCCCCAGCTTCCAATAGCCT
>CAIOAQ010000291.1 GCA_903856025.1 uncultured beta proteobacterium | reverse complement strand
GTCCAGCCATGATCTTGAGCAACGTGGACTTGCCCGAGCCATTGGTACCGAGCACACCAATTTTTGCACCAGGAAAGAAGCTGAGTGAAATGTCCTTCAGGATATGTTTCTTGGGCGGCACGATCTTGCCGACGCGATTCATTGAAAATACGTATTGAGCCATGAGTCTTGTGCAATCAAACAGTGTAGAAAATGGTCATTATCGACGCACTGTCCAAAACGCCATTTCCTCTTCTGAAACAAAACCCACGGAACATGCGACAATACGGAACGTTGTAGGGCTTCAGTTGCCTGCAACGCCAGCACCTTGCTGGGAACCAACGTCATACACCGTGGTTCCGTTTTTGATCCCATCTGCCTTTGACTGAACTGACGCGAACAGCGCCAGAACAGGCCGATGCCCTGGCGCCCTGGATGGGGTGCACCTCTAAATGAAATTTGAAGAATTAAATCTGGCTCCGGCCATCATCAAAGCCGTGCTTGAGCAAGGCTACGAAACCCCCACGCCAATCCAGGCTCAGGCCATTCCGATCGTACTGGCCGGCCACGACCTGTTGGGCGGTGCTCAAACCGGCACCGGTAAAACTGCTGCTTTTGTACTGCCCATGCTCAACAAGCTGAGCACAGAGGAAGCGCCACGCAGCAAATTCGGCGGCGTGGCCGTCCGTGCCTTGGTGCTAACACCCACACGAGAACTTGCAGCTCAGGTCGAAGAATCCGTCAAAACCTACGGTAAATACCTTGAGTTGACATCTGCCGCCATTTTTGGCGGTGTCGGCATGAACCCTCAAATCAGTCGCATGAAAAAAGGCGTGGACATTCTGGTGGCAACCCCAGGGCGCCTGCTTGACTTGATGCAGCAAGGCATGATGGACCTGAGCCAGGTGCAAATGCTGGTGCTCGACGAAGCTGACCGCATGCTCGACATGGGCTTCATCCATGACGTGAAGAAAGTCCTGGCTGCCGTACCCAAAGCCAAGCAAAGCCTGTTGTTCTCGGCAACTTTTAGCGATGAAATCCGCGAACTGGCCGCCACGCTGCTGAAGGACCCACAAAGCGTGCAAGTCACTCCACGCAACACCACGGTGCAGCGGATCACTCAGTTGATTCACCCTGTGGGTCGAGGCAAAAAGAAAGCGTTGTTGGCCCACATCATCCAAGAGAAGAATTGGAGCCAGGTGCTGGTGTTTACCCGTACCAAATTTGGTGCCAACAACGTAGCTGAGTTTTTGGAAAAAAATGGCATAACCGCCATGGCACTGCATGGCAACAAAAGCCAGTCTGCCCGCACGCAAGCGCTGGCTGGATTCAAAAGCGGCGACATGCGAGCCTTGGTAGCCACCGACATTGCCGCGCGCGGCATTGACATCGACGACTTGCCGCATGTGGTGAACTACGACATCCCCAACGTCTGCGAAGATTATGTGCACCGCATCGGCCGCACCGGGCGTGCGGGCGCAGACGGCACGGCCGTGAACCTGGTGAGCCTGGACGAAGAAGGCTTCATGCAAGCCATTGAGCGCTACACCAAGCAAGACATTCCAGTCGAAATCGTCGCTGAATTCATGCCAGAGCCGGGTGAAAGAGCCGAACCCATTGCCATGGGCCGCCAAACCATTTGGGGCGGTGCAGGAAAGCCACCCAGTCGTGATGTGATGCAGGCCGCTGCAAAAGCAGCGCGTAGTGAAATGATGACCCGCGTACGCGAAAGCAAGGGCCCAGGCGCTTCGCGTAATACAAATGGCGCTAGACCCCCGGCGGGCGGTAGAGGTCCAGCTGGTGGCGGACGAAATGGTAATGGTGGGGGCCGCTCCAATGCCGGCAACGGTGGAGGGTTTGGCGGCGAAGGCCGCAATGGCAACGACGGAAATTTTGGGAACGCTGGCGGAGGCCGCGAGTTTGAACCACGCAGCCATTTGTCTGCGGCCGAACAGGCAGTGCGAGCGCCAGGTCAACGTCCAGCCCGCGGCTATGGCGGTGGCAATGGCGGTGGTTATGGTGGTGCACCCAGTGCACCTTCGCGCGCCGGTGGGCAACCGGATCCCATGCGCACCAGCGTTGACATGATGACTGACCGCGGCGCGCGCCGAGGCGGTGGCGGCGGCGGATTTGGTGGTGGCAACCGCAACGCAGGTGGCGGCGGTGGCTTTGGTGGTGGCTCGGGTCGTCCCCCTGGTGGCGGCAACCGCACGGGTGGTCGTGGACGCTCGGGTGGACCAGGCAATTCACGGTAACCCAGCGTCAAACCTTACCATGGCCGCTACTCCTTTGCAGCGGCCTCTTTGTGGCAAGCGGCACAATCTGCCAATGATTTAATTTGACCTTTTTGCCAAAGCCGCAGGGCGCCGCGGTGTTTGCCAATGAATCTATCACCGGTGGTAATACGTGGCACCTCATCGCGGCTGCCAAACACGGGGCTGCGAGCGCCATATTGTTTGAAATAGTCAGCAATTTCCTCTTTTGCCTTGGGTTCGAGTGTGGCATCCGTTCCAAAGTGCTTGTCCATGCGAGTCAATAGATCCAACCAGTCGTCTACTGCCAACATTCCCGGCGGGAAAGCCATGTGACACGCGCCACATTCGGTTTGCCAAGTGATATTGGTTTGGGCCGACTGCCACAGATTTTCGCGTGCAGCACCAAATTGACCACATACGGTGATCATCAACCCTAGTCCAGAATTTCTAATGAAACGCGCGAAAACATGTTGATTCAACTGCATAGTTAAATATCTGCCTGTTGCCATATTATTTTGACAGCCAAACGCAAAAAAGGAGAGGTTCGTTAAAACCTCTCCTGAGCATCACGACAAATCGCCTATCTTTTGGGTGCGGCCAACGAGGCCATGTAATCAGACACAGCTTCAATCTCTGTGGGCGTGTAAGCCTTAATCACTTTAACCATATCAGGGTTTGAGTTGCGGCGGTCACCGTCACGGATAAAGGTCACCTCGCGCTGAAGATACTTGAAATGCTGAGCTGCCACCATCGGGTAAAACTTTGCAGCATCACCCTCCCCCTTGCCACCGTGGCAACTGGCGCAATCTCGGTCAAAAAGCTCCTTGCCTTTATCCAGCAACTTGCCTGTCCCCCTGCCGTTGGCAGCTGCAATTGGCAAGCTGTTGATATAAACCGCCACGTCAGCAATATCAAATGGCGTCAAACCATGGTCGCCTAGAAAGGGTTCCATCTTGGGGTTCAGACGCTGTCCTGAGCGAATATCCACAATCTGCTTGATCAGCACCGACACGTGTTGGCCAGACAATCGTGGATAAGCACCACTGACACGCCCGGAACCATCGCTTCTATGGCAACCTGTACATTGCTCAAATGCTGCCTCACCACGTTTCGCATCACCTTTGGCGTCAAGTGCTGTTTTGAGTTCACCCTTTTGTTCGTTCCAAACCGGGGTCTGAGCCAAGGCTGACACAGCCAAAATTGAGCCAACCACCACCGCAAATAATTTTTTCATGGGTTTCATTCCTGTATTGCTGGAAATCTATTTCGCACCGAGTTCTGCCAGATACGCTGCTACAGCATTGATTTCTTCTTCAGTCATGCGCTTGGCGACCACCCGCATGAAACGACTGACATCATTAGATCGTTCGCCTGCAGCAAAATTTTTCAACTGCTGCGCAACATAAGTAGCGTGTTGTCCACCAATGCGCGGATAAATGAGGTGACCAGCGCCTTGTGCTTGGTGGCACCCGATACATGCGGGCAGACCGCTGTCTTCGTTACCGTCAAAAAAAATCAATTTCCCGACATCTGCTAGTTTTTTCTCACCCGAATCACCAGCCTTCATTTTCTGGTTTGCAAAGTAAGTCCCTAGCGCCAAAAAATCTTCTGGCTTGAGGGCCGCGACTACTGGGCCCATGATGTCGCTTTTGCGTCGCCCAGCTTGAAAATCACGCAGCTGCTTGACGATATAGGTTTCTTGCAACCCAGCAATTTTGGGAAACATGGGCACAAGACTGTTACCGTCTTCACCGTGGCAGGCCACGCAAACGGTGGAAGCTATGGTTTTGGCATCCTCTGCATGCGCGCCGCCCCCCCAAGCAAAACCAAGCGCGAGAATGGCAAACAATCCACGCGCCACAAGAGCACGCTTGAATGTGTAACGATTGATGAGAGAAATCATTGATCAGCTCCTAAAGGTATGCAATGCTTACAGCTTGTAGTTGAGTAGGAAGCCGATGACATTGGCGCGGTAGCTGGTCGGGCCACTGTCCAACAACAAGGTGCCAGAATCATAGGCTCCCACGGCATTCTTGACCACACCGTCATAGTGCCAATCGGTCACGCTACCAAGTTCAACACGGTCATACAAACGCACCGACAATTTCTTGCTCACCGGGACGAGCACATTGAAGTTCAGTGTTTGCTGCACAAACGTCATGCTTGGCAATGCAGTGCCTGCCAGCAGCGCTGCAGCAGCCTGGTTAGCTGGCGTGGCACTGATGGCGGCGCTACCAAACTTGTAATCAACGCTTGTTGCGCTGCTGGAGTAGGTGTAATCAACACCAATCTGGAAGGAGCCCATGTTTTTCTGGAAACCCAAACCAAGCAAATTGCTTTGGTCATCTGAGTTCATTGACCACTTGCTGGTATCAGGACGCACACCATTTAGCCCCGTGGTGCCGTCAGAGCAGGCTGCATAACCGTTACTCGCCAAGGTGGCAAGTGTGCAAGAAGCTGCGCCCGCAATCCCGGAATTGAGGTTCATTGACTTGCTGCTCTTTTGGAAGGAGTAGTAGCCATACAGGTTCGTGCCCGTGGAGGGCTGGTAGTTGAAGTCCAGAGTCATGGAGTTCTGGTTGTCGGTGTCTACCCCGTAGATAGAGTCCGGATACTTCTGGGCTCTGGTCTGAAGCACTAGCCCAAGATCCAAATCTTCTCTGGCCTGTATGTTTAAGCGAACATTAAAGATACCTTGGTCACGATCAGCTTGGTCGTACTTGCGAAAGTAATACGAATACCGGCTGAACAGGTTGGCATTCAAGGCAGCGTATCCAACCGTGCCAGCTGTGATGGCAGCGATCTGTTCCGCTGGCGACATACCTGGCAGTCCAGTACCCAAATCACCAAATGTTCTGTACAGGTAGTCGCTACCACGCTTGGTATCTG